>JAEEXX010000096.1 GCA_016287985.1 Candidatus Gastranaerophilales bacterium | reverse complement strand
ACCTTTATATCGCAAATGCCCATACCAGGCAAATGTCATAAATACGTTTGAAATCGTCAATAATAAAACCGGTAAAAGCTGTCTTAGCATAATAAATCTTTCTTTACTGCCGTTATCCAAAAATAATTTTATCATTCGGAATTATAAAAGGCAATTTATTGATTAAAGACTTATTTTACATCGTATTTTCTATAAAAGAAAAATTTTCGCCCAATTCATCTTCAATCAATTTAACCAATTCATGAGGTTTAATTTCCAACCCTTCCGCAACACGCCAGAGTGTGGAAAATTGCGGATCTTTGATTCCGTTTTCCAAATCTGCCCACAAAGATTTCCACATGCCTATTTCATCGGCACTTTGAGTAATAGATTTTCTACGGCATTTTTTTATAACTTTTCCGGTAGCTGTTTGTAATTTTTGTCTAAGCTCTTGCATATTTTTTATTATTGTCCTAATATTAGAACAAGTTGTCTCAATACGTAGACAGCATGCGATAAATTCATATCGGATTAAATAGCCGAATGGCTGATTGAAAAGGCTATAGAGTTATTTTTAAATTTGTTTAGAGTGCAAATTGCAAATCAAGTAATACGGATAGCAAAGGATTTATGACAAAAATAAGTGTAATTATACCTGTATACAATGTTGAGAAATATCTGGCAGATTGTTTAAAAAGTATAATGAACCAGACACTTTCCGACATTGAAATAATCTGTGTAAATGATGGTTCTACGGATAATTCACTTAAAATATTAAAAGATTATTCCGTAAGAGATTCACGGATAAAAATTATCAATCAAACCAACAAAGGAGCGGGTGCTGCAAGAAACAGGGGGTTAGAGATTGCCAAAGGGGAATATCTGTATTTTATTGATTCAGACGACTTTGCAGATAAAAAGATTTTGGAGGAATTATATAAAAAAATAACAAAAACTAATTCCGATATTTGTGTATGTAAGAACATATATTGGGATATGGACAAACATAAAAAGTTTAATTCATACAATCTATGCATTTACCCTGCATTACCCCTTAATTTAATTAGGGGTTTTTATTACAAAAATAAAGTTATTAACAGATATAATTCGGCGGAGAAATTGTTTCAAACATGCAATATTCCTGCCTATACAAAGTTATACAGACATGATTTTATCAAACAGCATGGAATAAAGTTTCAAGAGATTCCTACGTGTAATGACGTGTTTTTTAATTTTTATTCTCTTGCTTGCGCAGAATCGATTTCTCTTTTGTACAAAAAGCTTGTTGTACACAGAATTGGGCATTTATCTCTTACAAAAACGAGAGGGAAAAATGCCGGTTATATCTTAGAGGCGTTTGAAGAGTTGGAGAAAAGGCTGAAGGAAGACGGTATATTTGATGATTTGGCCGGAACTTTTTATAAAAGAGCGGAAAGTTGTTTTAAGTATGAACTGGAGCAGGTCGAGAACAAACAAGACAAAAAATATTGGGAAGCCGAATTTTGCAAATTTTTAAATACACAGGAAAAAGATTTGATTTTACAGAGAGGATAAGATGGGAAAAGAGATTAAACACCCGAAAGTGAGTGTGATAATACCGGTTTATAACACAGAAAAGTATTTGAGAGAATGCTTGGACAGTGTAGTAAATCAAACACTTAAAGATATTGAAATAATTTGTGTTGACGATGGTTCGACTGATAATTCTCTGGGGATTTTAAAAGAATATGCTGCAAAAGATGAAAGATTTGTTATTTTAGAACAAGAAAATCAAGGTGCTGGCGCTGCACGAAACAAAGGCCTTGAAATTGCAAAAGGAGAGTATTTAAGTTTTTTAGATAGTGATGATTATTTTGCTTTACAAATGTTGGAGAAAATGTATGCTAGTGGGTCAGCATATGGGTCTGATATGGTTGTTTGTGAAGCTTCAAAATTTGATGTAAATAGCGGAAAAATTATTAATGTATTTGGAATAAATTTAAAAAAGGTTCCGAATACTGAATTTTTTACGTTTAATGAAATTAAGGATAACTGGAGTAAGGTTTTTATACCGGCGGCATGGAATAAGTTATATAAAACACAATTTATAAAAGACAATGAATTATATTTTCAAAATATATCTTCCTGCAATGATATTGGATTTAGCCTATGTGCAACAGCAATATCTTCAAAAATCTCAATTATACCTGAAGTTCTTGTGTTTTACAGAAAAAATACAAAGTCATGCATAAGTCATTCAAGGGGGAAAAATGCTATAAATATAATACTTGCATATAAGTATATAGTTAAATATTTGCAAGACAATAAACGGCTTGATTTAAGAAACTGTTTGAATGAGAGTATAAAAGACAATATAAAATTTGAAATTTCTAATTGTGATTCTTTACAATTTTACAAATTTAAAAGACAGGCGAGAAATTTGCTTGGTTCTGATTGGCCAATTTTTAAGCAGTGTTTTAAAACAAAATCATCATTTTCAAAGTTATTTTTGAATGTATTTTCAATTGTAAATTCTGATGAAAGAACGCATAAAGTTATTACAATCTTGGGGTTAAAAATTAAGCTTAAAAGAAAAAAACAACAGAATTTTACAAGTCAAGACTATTTAAAATTTATTTACCACAACATTAAAGAAAAAAGTGTTTTATTAACTGAACCGAATTCTTTTCATGGAGAATGTTTATCCGGAATGGCTAAATATTTTTTAGATTTAGGATATAACGTTGATGTCCTTTTAAATAAAAAAGAAGCAAAACTAATGCCATTTAGTGGGTATTTTGATGGCAAGATTTCGGTATTTCCTGCGATACCGGAGACAATAAAATCAATACTTTGTTCTGATATTATTGAGCAATATGACTATTTGTATATAAATTCTAATAAATATAAGAATCAAAGTGTCAGTGAATATATAGGTAATAATATAAAGTATCCTACAGATAAAATCATCACAATGCACCATGATGCTAAGTCATATGGAACAGTAAATTTTAACACTTCCAATTTTGAGCCGGTGTATTTGGCGGAGTTCCCTATACTTAAAAATAAAGAATACAAAAAGATAAATGCTCATTTTTACAAAGAAATTGGAAAACACACTAAAAATAACCTTACACAGTTTGTTGTAGTTGGTAATATCGAATCTTTCAGGAAAAATCACGATTCATTATTAGATACTGTGTCAAAGCTTGTTGAAGAAGGTATCACAAATTTCAAAATTACGATAATCTCAAGAATAGGGGATTTAGAGCTGCCCGCAGAAATAAAGAACTTTTTTGAATTTAAAAAAAATCTTGCGTATCCTAGAATGTATGCGGAACTCGAACAGGCAGATTTTCTGCTTACATTATTTGACACAAACAATCCTGAACACGATAGATACATTACTACAGGTTCGTCCGGAACGTATCAATTATCCTATGGATTCAACATCCCGGTACTTATTCCATACAAATTCCAAACTGCAGTAAACGGATTCAACAATTCAAATTCTGTGGGTTATAAAGATAACGAAGATCTTATAACTGCAATGAAATTTTGCATAAATATGGAAGAGGAACAGTATAGTAATTATAAATCTAATTTGGCGAATTTAGAAAGAGAAATATATGATATTTCATTAAGTAATTTAAGAGGAATTACAGAGTCAAATAAATCAAACTCAAAAAGCAATTATTATATCAGTTTAGGAGAAAATTGTTTCAATAGAGTTGTTTTAACCAGACATCACTTAAAACCAAGAAAAAGCGAAGGAGAAAAATCGCTGCCTTTTGATTTGTGCGTATGTCCTTTAAAAACTGTTGCATCTTGTTTGCAAAATAACTTTGAGGGTTATTTTTCTGATTTAAAGTGGGATAAAGATAGCAATTTGTGGCAAAATAAAAAACTGCATATTTCATATAATCACGATATAGATTGCTCAAAAAACGATAAGGAAAAGTTAGTTGCAAGGTATAAAAATCGAATTGAAAATTTTAAACAATTATTGAAAAATAATGACAAAAAAGTTTTTATAATAAGTTTGATAAAATCTGATGAAGATGATTATAAATATATAAACCAAATTGATAGCTACTTGATTGCAAATTGTCACTCAGAATACAAACTCATTATAGTTAATATTTCAAAAAAAGAAAATTTAGATTCAAGACTATTACACAAAAACATATTTTATAAGCATATTCCGCATCCATACCCAAATTATTGGGGTGAATGGTTTAAAGGAGAATATTTTAATTCTGAACAAGGAAGAACATTTGAATCAGAATATATAAATTTTGTTAATGACTGCACTGTCGATAATCTTAATAAGGAGATTGTCCAATGTTAAATTTTCAATTTTTATTTTCTGTCAAAAATCATAACATCCATAAAGTCATCACAATTTTTGGATTAAAATTTAAATTCAAAAGCAAAAAACTTATGCTGAAGCAAAGATTTGAAGGCATTGAAAGAGATTTAAGAAGCCAGAGAAGAATGATTGCGCATCAAAAAAGCATGATAGACAATCTGCAAGAACAAGTTAGTAAAAAATTAAATAATCAACAAAATAAGATAAATAATTTAACTAAACAATTGAATTACAAATTATCTAAATACATGTCCCCCGAAAAATATCCTGAATATCTGAAAGATTGGTATTTTGAAAAAACAGGAGAAACTTTAAATTTAGAAAATCCTCAGACATTCAATGAAAAAATTCAGTGGTTAAAACTTTATGATTCAACACCTCTCAAAACTCGTTTGGCAGATAAATATTTAGTGAGAGATTGGGTTAAAGAAAAAATTGGCGAAGAATATCTTATTCCGCTACTTGGTGTTTGGGATAATTTTGATGAAATTGATTTTAATACACTCCCAGATAAATTTGTTCTCAAATGTAATCATGGTTGCGGATACAATATTATAGTAACGGATAAGTCAAAACTGGATATAGATGATGCACGCAAAAAGATAAATACTTGGATGAATGAAGATTTTGCTTACAGAGGTGGACTAGAGCTTCATTACCACGACATTGAACATAAAATTATTGCAGAAAAATATATAGAAAATAGTGGCAATGATTTATATGACTACAAATTCTGGTGTTTCAACGGTGAGGTTAAATACATTCAATTTTTATCGGAAAGAAATACAAATGGATTGAAAATGGCATATTATGACAGTGAATGGAATAAACAAGAATTTATAACGGGACACAAATTAGATGAAAAAATATTAACAAAACCTCAAAACTTAGATTTATACATCAAAACTGTTGAAAAACTGGTTAAAGACTTCTCTTTTGTGAGAGCAGATTTTTATATTGTAAAAAATAAATTGTATTTTGGTGAACTTACATTTACACCATTTTCAGGTTGTGAAAAATGGACTCCTAAAAAATATAATTTACAATTTGGTCAAATGATTCAATTACCGACAGAAAGCAGAAAATTATGTGAAATATCATAACCATGATAGAATAGTAGACAAGGAGTATAGAATGAAAATCGCAGTAATAGGAACGGGGTATGTAGGGTTAGTCGCCGGAGCGTGTATTGCCGATATGGGTAATGACGTAATCTGTGTTGATAACAATAAAGAAAAACTCAAACAGCTTGAGCAGGGGATAATTCCGATTTACGAGCCCGGGTTGGATGAGCTTGTTAAATCTAATGTTGTTGAAAAAAGGCTTACGTTTTCTTCGGATATTGACAGAGCGGTTAAAGATTCTCAAGTTTGTTTTATTGCTGTCGGTACTCCTCAGGACGAAGATGGTTCGGCTGATTTGCAATATGTGTTTGAAGTTGCAAAATCTATCGGGCAGGCTATGAACGGATACAAAGTTATCGTTGACAAATCTACGGTGCCTGTAGGTACTGCAGAAAAAGTTGCCGAGGTTATTAAACAGAATCTTCCTTACGCTCAGCCTTTTGATGTAGTTTCAAATCCTGAATTCTTAAAACAAGGTAATGCTGTTGATGACTTTTTACATCCTGACAGAGTTATAATAGGCTCAAATTCTGACAAAGCAACGCTAATTATGCAGGAAATTTATGCGCCGTTTTTCCGCACAGGGAACAGAGTTATCGTAATGGACGTAAAATCGGCTGAGATGACTAAATATGCAGCTAATTCTTTCTTGGCAACAAAAATATCTTTCATGAACGAGATTGCTAATCTTTGCGAAAAAGTCGGAGCAGATGCAGAGATGGTTCGTGTCGGTATGGCTACTGATACAAGGATTGGGAATAAGTTTTTGTTTCCGGGGCTTGGTTATGGCGGGAGTTGTTTCCCAAAAGATGTAAAAGCGCTTGTTAAGACCGCTTCTGAGCACGGTTGTGATGTTAGTATTGTAAAAGCGGCAAATGATGTCAATAAAAAACAAAGGGAGCTATTTATAGATAAAATTACTTCAAGGCTGGGTGAGGATTTAAAAGGGAAAACTATTGCGGTTTGGGGTTTGGCATTTAAGCCGAAAACGAATGATATGCGTGAAGCGCCTTCTATTACTATTATCAGCGATTTACTCAAGCGCGGAGCGAAGGTTAAGGCTTATGACCCAAAAGCGATTGATAGTGCGAAACTGCATTTTGGCGATAAAATTGTATATACAGAAAACGCTTATGATGCGCTTGATGGCGCAGATACGCTGTTGCTTCTTACCGAGTGGAACGAATTCAGACGTCCTGATTTTGACAGAATAAAGTCATTGCTTAAAACCCCATTGATTTTTGACGGCAGGAATCAATATAACGCAGAACGGCTTGCAGAAAAAGGATTCACCTGTGTTCAAATAGGCAGGGGGTAAATCC
>JAEEXX010000095.1 GCA_016287985.1 Candidatus Gastranaerophilales bacterium | reverse complement strand
CAGTCGCAAATTTATCAAATTCAATTCCTGTTGCTCTTGCCATATCAGGTAATGCACCGAATTTTACATAGGAATTGCACCAAACACATGGATTTGGGGTTCGTCCGTTTTTGTATTCAGATTTGAAATTTTCTAAAACGATCGATTCATATTTATCAACACAATCTATTACATAATATGGGATTCCGAGTGTTTCCGCAATCTTTGATGCTTCTTTAATATCTTCAACTTCATCCGGCCCGTAACATGCATTTTTATGCCCTGATTGTGCAGCCATTCCGTCTTTACCCCAAATTTTCATGGTCGCACCTATCACATCATAACCTTGTTTCTTTAATAAAAGTGCGGCTACTGTTGAATCAACTCCGCCTGATAAACCGACTAAAACTTTTGTCATTTTATACTTCCCGTTTTAAGAGCCTCAAACATACGTTCTACACATTTCTTAGCATAGCAAAAGACCTCTTTATCAACATTAACTTCATGCTGTTCGTATTTTAATGAGTTATATATATCCTCAAGTGTGTTCCACTTCATATTCTGACAAATAATATCATCTTTTATCAAAATAAATTCTTTTTCCCATCCAAATAATTTACTGTCACGATTAAGTCTGTCGACAACGCCTTTTTCTGTAGCGATTACAAACTGCTTACCCTTTGATTTCTTTGCATACTCCATTATATCCTTTGTTGAGCCAACAAAATCTGAGAGTTTACAAACTTCCCAATGACATTCGGGATGAGTTAATATTTCTGCATCGGGGTACATTTTTCTGGCATTATTGATGTCCTCAGTGCGAATTCTCAAGTGTGTCGGACAAAAACCGTTATATGTCGTAACTTTTACATTTCCTAATTTATGTTCAACCCATTTCCCTAAATACGTATCAGGGAGAAAAAGAACTTCCTTAGCATTAAGACTTTTAACTATTTCAAGAGCATTTGAGCTTGTACAGCATATATCAGATTCAGCCTTTACTTCTGCCGTAGAATTTATATAGCAAACTACGGGTATGTTTGGATGCTGATTTTTAAATTCTCTAAGTTGTTTAACATCAATCATATCTGCCATAAAACAGCCGGAATTCAGATTCGGAAGTAAAACTTTTTTTTCGGGATTTAATAGTTTTGCGCTCTGTGCCATAAAATGAACCCCTGCAAAAACAATAATATCCGCATTAGTTGTAGCTGCCATTTTGCTTAAATACAAAGAATCTCCAACAAAATCAGCTACTTCGTCAATCTCAACAGGCTGATAGCAATGCGCTAAAATTACCGCATTCTTTTCTTTTTTCAGCTTCAATATCTCATCAATTATATTCAATTCGGCTCCGATTATGTTATACCTAAAGTTCTTATTATGATTAAATTATAACGGCAAGTATAAGTCAATATTTTGTTGACATTTTATTTTATGAAAAGATATGCATCTTTTGAACAGTTTTTGTTTACATACTTTTCAAATATTTTGGAAATATCCTCTTTCTCTCTGAACATGGAATATGTTTTCTCTGAATTTTTATTGCTAAGTTCAGCCAGTTTGCGTTCTTCTTCCGCCATCTGTCTGATAATAGCTTTGGTTCCCTGCATTATAGGGGGTATCCTATTGCCGGTAAACCGATTTATAATGTCAAATAAAGATATTGTCATAGTTATATGCCAATTTGAATCTAATACAAAGCATTGACTTTCTGCTTCTCAGCCGGTATGTAAGTATACCGTAAGACAAAAGTCATTCCTTTAATATAATGCATTTTAAAGTATTAAACTAACTGTTTAAGTGGGCACACTCCTTTTTTACACAATTACACTTCATATATCATAAACCCGATTACTGCAAAATTATTGCTAATGTTAATGTAATTTTTTACAAAAATTTACAAAATAAAGTTTTGTAACAATTTTAAATTTATGTAGCAATTATATAAACAAAAAATACTTTATTAATATATAAATAAACACGACGGCGAAAGGTCATAGAAAACCTTTCATACAACCTACACACTAACCTTCTACACATGAGGAATTATGCAAAGAATTCCGAGCCTTGTCCCAAAAGACGAGGTTTTTTCTTTTGGGAAAATGTATTAGTTTTAAAATTATTTTCGCCCTTTTGGATCAAGAAAATCTCTTATGGCATCTCCTAAAAGATTAAATGAAAGTACTGCTATAAAAATCAAGAAACCCGGAGTTAAGAGCCATGGACGATAGAGAATATTTGTAAATTCTTGAGCTTCTTTGAGCATATTTCCCCAGCTTGCATCAGGCTGCTGAATGCCAAGACCTAAAAAACTCAAACCTGACTCCGCCAGAATATAAGAAGGGACAGAAAGTGTCATCGCAATTATTACATAACTCGTTGTCTGTGGAAGTATATGTTTTAAAATTATCCTTAAATTTGAAGCTCCCATTGTTTTTTCAGCTTGCACAAATTCTTCATTCTTAATAGATAAAACCATACCTCTGACTACTCTTGCAAACCCAGCCCAGCCAATCAGTGCAAGTATGACAACTATAAGGCAAAATCTCTGTACGCTTGTCATTCCCGAAGGAAGTATTGCTGCCAAAATAATCAGCAGATAAAAACTCGGTATTGCCATAATAGCTTCTGCGAATCTCATCATGAGAGTATCAAGGATTCCGCCGAAATATCCGGAAATCCCGCCGTATAAGAGCCCTATCGGGAAAACAATAAATAGCGATAAAAATCCTATTGTCATGGAAATTCTTCCGCCAAACAGAAGTCTTGAAAATACGTCACGCCCGTTTATATCAGTTCCCAGTGGGTGAAATTCGCATTTTACCCCATTATTTACCCCTCCAAACAAATGCATGTCGCATGGAATTATACCCAAAATTTTGTACTTTTCTCCTTTTACAAACGGTCTTATGTAGTATTTTGTACCTCTATCCTGCTTATAAATAGTTTGCATTAAAGTCGGTTCATATTCTCTTATGTAATTATATGTATACGGTAAAGACAATTTACCCTCTTCTGTCAATGTATAAATCTTTGATGGAGGTGCATAAGACATATCACGATTTGAATATGTACTTGAATATGGTGCAATAAAATCTGCAAAAAGAATAAGAATATATAGAAAAACTAGCACTATAAATGCCCATTTCGCAAATTTATCTTTAAATATTCTTTGTAGTATTTCCATTTACTCTTTTGCCCCTCTAAGTCTTGGGTCGGTTATCATAAGCAGTATATCTGCAATTAAATTTCCTGCAATCAGCATAATTGTACCCATCATTAAAGATGCCATTACAAGATTTATATCTGATTTCATAACGGCTTCCAGAATCAGCCTGCCTAATCCCGGGTACTGAAAAACATACTCTGTAAGGGCTGCACCGCTCAATAAACCCGCAAATTCAAACCCTAAAAGGGTTATCATAGGATTTACGGCGTTACGGAGGGCATGTTTAAATATTACTTTAAACTCGCTTACACCTTTAGCTCTTGCAAATTTTATGTAGTCGCTATCCATGACTTCAAGCATATTCGCCCTCATTTGGCGTTGCAAACCTGAAAGCGATATAGTAAACAAAACCAGAGCAGGCAAAATCAAATGTTTTGTTATATCAACAAATTTTCCGAATAATGACATTTCATTAAAGTTATAGCTCGTCAAACCGCCAACAGGAAACCATCCGGTTTTAACCGCAAAAATCAACATCAGAATCGCAAAGAAAAATGAAGGAATGGCCATTCCTATACTCGCAACTATTGTTAGGATTCTGTCAAATGCGGATTCTTTCTTGTATGCTGAGGCAATTCCCAGTGGTATACCGACAGACCAAGTCATAAATATTACAACAAGTGTAAGTAATAAAGTATTTGGAATTCTTTCTTTCAATTTATCAGATACTTTTTCTCCGGCGGAAGTATATCCTAAATCACCTTTTACAAATGATTTGGCCCATGAAACATATTGAACATATATAGGTTTATCAAGATTAAGTCTCTTAATTTCTTTATTCAATGTTTCTTGTGAGATTGAAGGATTTAATCTTAATTCTGCAAGCGGGTCAATCGGAGAAAGTCTTATTATAAAGAAGCTTATTAGTGAAACAATAATAAGAAGCGGAATTGTTTGAAGAATGCGTTTAGCTATATATTTCCAAAATACCACTATTGTTCTTCTCCTTTAATAAATATTTCATCAATATTATAAACCAATCCGCTCAAGGCTGAAGGAAAAATATTTTTAAATTTCTTTCGTATAGCTGTTATCCTAATAGGTGAATACAGGTATATTATCGGTTTTTCTTCGTAGATTATTTCCTGATATCTATCGTAAAGAGGTTTTCTTTCTGCAAAAGACAGTTTTAAAGCACCTTCTTCAAACATTTCATCCAGCTCTTTTTCCCAGGGGTAGAAGTGAATATCATTAAAAGCGGCATCTTGAGGCCTTTGATTAAAAAGATGCAGCGGGCCTGTTGACAGCCAAACATTTTTTCCGTCATGCGGTTCTAAAGGTGAACCGGTTAAGCCCATTATAGCCATATCCCAGTCGTTTGTGTTCGAAAGTTTATTTACAAGGGAATTGAATTCAACAGGCTTAAAGTTTACTTTCATCCCCAAATCTTCCAAATCCTGTTTAATCATAACCCCTATCGATTCACGTTCTAACGCACCTGCATTTGTATAAAGGTCAAATTCTACACGATTACCGCCTTTATCATATAAAACCCCGTTTTTAAGGTAAAAGCCGGATTTTTCTAGATATTCTTTTGAAATATTTTTATCTTGCTGATGGCCTTTGATATTTTTATTCAGGTAAATAGAATTTAAACTTTCTGCTGTAAATAACGGTTCTGCAACCCCTTGTGCTATATTTTGCACCATTCCTATTCTGTCAATTGCCCAATCTATTGCTGTTCTGAAATTTTTATCTCTAAACCAGTTTTGTTTTATCGGGTCTACATTCCATTTACCCTCTTTGTTTTTTCTGTTACTAAGATTTACAACCAAAAACAAGGTTCCTGTGTCTGCGCCAAGATTATATATTTTATAATCAGAATCCGGTTCTTTAATCTTATAGCGTGCAACATTTGAACCTCTCAAACTCAGAACATCAATTTCTTTTGCTTCAAATTTAAGAATTTCATTATTTGTATCACCTACAATTAAGTATATGATTTTATCCAAATAGGGTAATTTTTCATCATTTATATTAATTTTGTAGTAGTTCGGATTTCTTTCAAATACTACTCTTTGAGCTGCCACATATTCTTTGAGTTTGAAAGCACCGCTTGATACAATTTGTTTTGGAGAAGTATTGGGATTCAAAAAGGCATTGAATACAGAGTCTCCTTTATCTGAATAAGGTTTAAAATAGTGTTTAGGAACAATAGGATAAGTCAGTTGTCTTAGAAAGGGTGCAAAAGGAGCTGGGGTTGTAAATTTAACCGTATAATTATCAATTTTTTCAAGTTTGGGTAATTTCCCCCGAATCATCATCGCATCTCTCGAGGCAGTATTTCCAAGTCCTGCAAAAACTATTTCTTTGTATGTATAAATTATATCGTCTGAGGTAATAGGTTTTCCGTCAGTCCATTTTAAACCATTTCTTAATGTAATAATATAGTCATTTCCATTGATTACAAAAGACTTTGCCATTTGGGGTATAACTTCGCCATTCGTAGGATCTGTAGTCAAAAGACCATCATAAAGTATTCCCGCCATTGAGGAAGAAGTGGCATCTTTTGTATTGCAAGGATTGAAGGTTTTAGGCCCTTCTCCGATTGTTGAAATTACAAGTTCCCCTCCAAATTTCCCTGCAGGGGCTTGTGATTGAAGGTAATCAATTCCGTTAATTGTTACCGTTTTCCCTTGAGCCGGATAAACAATGCTATCAATTTGACTTGAAGGAATCTTTGATGAATAAGTTTCTGGAATGTCCTTTTTTATGACAAGTTTACATATTCCCAGAATTAATAATAAAACGAAAATAATATTCAATATTTTTTTCATATATCAAGAATAACATTAAAATACCAATAAGGTAATAAGAAGATAAGGTAATTAAGTTTCATTGAATCGGTATGGGAACAAGGCATCTGTAGAATTTGTATTCGTTGTAATTTCGAGGTAGATTATTCCAATATCTGTAAATGTTTAGGCCGTTTTTTGTTAAGTCATTCGCAAGTTTATCCGCTTCTTTTTCTGTTTGTGCAAGATAAGGATAGCAAAACGGACTTGTTACGGAATCTGTATCAATTTTTAATTGATTAGTATTTTTAAATTTTTCATGTAACATAATAAAATTTTTGAGCCTTTTTAATAAATCTTTATGAGGGCGAATCGGCAGAAAATCTGCCGATTCGCCCTCGGTCTTAATCCACAAATACGAACCATTTTCTACATTGCGGAATTTTCGTTCGGAATTGAAACACGCAAATCCTTGAGGAGGCATATAAAATGCGTGTGCATTATCTACAATTAAGTTTGGGTATATTTTTTCAAGCAGCGTAACATTTTTGTTACAGATACCAAAGTAATTAGGATAAAGAATATAATCTTTTTCCCTAAACTCTTGCGCCGGATAAAAATTATCATCGATATGATAAAAATTTGGATGACAGTTTTCTAAAAATACGGCATGCCTTATTACATCACACAAGTAATAGGGAAGATAAAGTTCTTTTATGTTACAAGTCTTTGTTAAATACCTTAAAGAATTTCTGGCTAAATCGAATTTATATTGCTTATACATATATTCTCAGAATAGAAGCTAAATACCTTCATCTTCTTCTGTAGTTTCTT
>JAEEXX010000094.1 GCA_016287985.1 Candidatus Gastranaerophilales bacterium | reverse complement strand
GGACACCTCGGCGTGCCCACCTTTGCACTCGGCGACGAACACATTCCTGTTGGCTACGACGGCATTCTCCGCGTTGGCGAAATTCTCAAAGGCGTGCTTGCAAGAACCAAATTCAACAAGACCCTCCAACGCCACGTCCGCCTGCCCTACAACGATTGGTGGTTTGCCCAAACCGACCCCTTCAAACTCACCAACGACAAGGATGTTTTCAAAGAAATTGAGGAGAGGTTGGCGGGTTGAAACAATTGACAATTGACAATTGATAATTGACAATTGATAATTGACAATTCATAATTCGTAATTCACAATTAAAAAAATTCTTATTTCGTTGATGGACGGGATAAGAATTTTTTTTTTGCGGTGAAAAAAATTTTGAAAAAAATTGTGTAAAACCTCAGAAAGGTGTATATTTGCACAAAATTAAATTTCAGAAAGTGTATGAAAAAAAGATATACAGCAAGATGCTAAAATCAGTCACAATACCACAATATCTCTTAAAAAACTCCGCCAAAAATATGAACAATTCCTCGCCACACCGTATGTGCTTCACACTGCCGATTTGAAAGAATCTGACGGAATCTTATTTGTGGGGTTGGTCTTGCAAATCAAAGCACAGAAAAACTTACCCTGCGTCCTAATCCTTGGAATATCCTGAAAAGAGTTGATAATTGTATGTCGGCGTGTCCGTTTTCTATACGCGAGATGTAACTCTTTTTTGTGCCGACTTTTTGGGCAAGTTGCTCTTGGGTCAACCCAGCCTTGCGGCGTTCTTCTTTGAGTTTTTCGCCAAGGATAAAGGCATCGACACCAGCTTCAAATTCGTTCCTTGATGGTGTTCCCAATTCGCCGAAGTCTTCGGTGATGTAATCCTCTATCGGTGTGAGGTTCAATCGATTCATTTCTTCACGTGTCATTGTTGCTGAGATTTTTTTGTTTCAAAATATTCTTGGCATAATCGGTATATTTTTTTTCAAAGATAATCAATTAGAGAACAACTTTCAAGTTTTTAGTTCACAATTTGTAAAAAAAATTGCGCGAAACCTCAGAAAGGTGTATATTCTCGCCACGCCGTATGTGCTTCACACTGCCGATTTGAAGGAGTCCGATGGAATATTATTCTTGGTGGGGGATATGACGGGGATACGACAATTCATTTCACCTTTTCCTGTTTTCGAATCTTATTCTTGCCCGTGTATATGTAGCCGTATGGCATCATCAAGCCTCTTTATACTCTTTATAAAATCTTCTAAATGATTTTCTTTGTCATCTCCGCTTATCACAACATTATTATTTTGCTCGCCTCTATAAAGTGTAAAGTATTCATTTATGTATACCGCATAATACGATAACTTTTGTGAATTATCATTTATTTCACGCAATTCATTATCATTGACTATCTTATATAACGATTCCTGCTCAGTATTAATAAAAATTTGTTCTTCCTCTTCAAAATAATTAACAACCTTATTATCTACTCGTGCCCAAAAAATCATTTGGGCTATTATTTGCTGACTGTTATCATAAATTGGCTCCATATAGACTCTTGTTCTTCCATTTTTTGTATAATCAACATCAGTATCTATTTTCCCATTTTTATCAATATAATGCGAAATGATTAAATCTTCATCACGATACTCGTAATGCTCTCCGTAGATGTTTTTGCTCGAAGAACAAGGGAGTCCATCTTTACTATAATATCGTGTGTCTATTATTTTAAATTTATCGTCATAATCAAATGTAACTTTGTGTATCTTTTCGTTTACTTGGTACTCTACTTTTTCGTCTCCATGTAAATACGAAATTTCCTTTATAAGATTAGTATGTTTGTTTTCTATGTCGTATCTTATAAATTCAATTGTGTCAAAATTATATTTTTTCCCCTCTTTTCCGTATAAAATTTTTCGTTTTATTTCTCTGCCATACTCGTCATATTTAGATTTATATCCATAGTTTTTATCCTTTTCATGATATGCCCTATATACATTGTTACAATAATCCAAAATTTTATAGTACCGTAATTCATAATTGTTGTCGGATTGTATTATGTCTTTAACTTTTTCAATGCGACTTTTCGACACATATATTGTACATTTGTCGTTTATTTGCCCAACAACACCATTCGATGTATTATTAATATTAATAATCAAATCGTTTTCATTACAATTTGTATCAAATTGCTTAAGTATTTCGTTAATAGTATCTTGATTATTATTTTGACTTTCTATTTTTTTCACTAAGACTTTTTCTCCGTTGTTTTCTTTTAAATTTTTCAAATTCAAATAATATGTTTCTTTGGGCTGTCTATCAATTGGTTTATCATATTTATAATGAATAGATGTATAACCGTTGATTTCAGCACGCTCTGTGTGAAAACCATTGGTTGTTTTATAAAAATCTTTTAAAATCAATCGTTTGTATTCATCGTAATAAAACAATACCATAAAATATCCTGCAGGGATATTTGATTTCAGTTTTGATTCGTACCTAACTAATTTATTCAAATAGTCTGCTATATTTTCTTCTTCGGGTCTGTTTTGTTCTAAAATTTCAGAATTTATTTTATTATCTACATTGCATTCCTTATCATTGAGATAAAATATCAAGTTTTCAAAAGTTGCATTTTTATCTTTTTCTTTGACCTTTTCGAGAAATTTAACAAAGTCTATATTATCAATAAAGTTATTTCCATCATATATTTTCTTGTCTGTTTTCCAAAAAGACATCTCAAATATTTTGGAATCAACGGTTTTGGTTTTTATGTGAGTAAATCCATCGAGAGGAACATTAGCCTTCTTTTTGGGTTCTCCATTTGCATCTTCATTTCTAAAACTATATTCACTTGTTACGGCTTTTGAATTGCTAATATTAGATTTTTTTAAACTTTCATTGAAGTTTATTTCTGAATTAACAATGTTATGAATTCCACCTTTCATAAAATACAATGTCCGCATAATGGAATGATAAGTATTCCATGGACCAAAAATACACTCAACAAAACAATTGTCGTGGTCTAATCTACCCATCGGTGTAAAATAAACATTGGCAGTATAACGTAATTCATTCTTGCCTTTGGTTTCATAACAATTCATGCTTTGTAGTGCGTATTGACACAAACTTTCATGTCGAAATTCAATCACACTTTCCCCATTATCCTTAGGCACACTTGCAAATAGAGAACATTTCTCGATTTCCTTTTGTAGGCTTATACGGATACTATCTTTATCATCTAATTTTTCAGAGTATATTTTGTTTATAACCTCCTTGACATCAACGAGACGACGATACAACCCACTATCAGAAACAAGTTCTTTTTGGATTTCATAAACCAATTTGTGTATATTATTTACTCCTATATTTTTATTTTTAATGTTACTGTCATTTATTATCTTATATAACCTCGTTTCTAAATCATTGATTTGTTTATTATAAAAGTCAAATATAATTTTTCTATAATTGTTCTCTTGAAAATTATTGAAATCAATATCTTCTTTCAATTTACCTGCATTATATCGATTCTCAATTTCAGTCATCACTATCGACAATATCATTGTATCAATACAATAATCTTTTATATCATCTGTTGGGTCAAAATCATCTTTGCCTACAATAGCACTAATTATGTTTTTTTGATACTTTTTAAAATCATCTTCAGTAGCATCTTCAAATTGTTGCTTAGTAAAAAATCCTGAATTATTGATTACAACTTTCGCATTGTCATCTGTAAGATGGTCAATATATACTATATTTTCTTTAAGCAAAGGAAAGACTTCTGATCTTTTCTGAATATCAAAGAAAAATTCTTTTCTCATTGTCAATACAAAACGGTTGTAGGATAATAATTCATCCTCATCATTGTTTTGTGGAAAATTAAGAAAAAAATGTTTATCTTTCTCTTTTGTTTTTTTATTTTCTGTTTCGTCATCATTCCAAAAAAAAGCTTTTTTCTCATTCTCCCATTCTATAACTTTGTTTTCAATTCTGTCTTTATATTTTTCTTCCAATATATTCTTTTTATTATTGAGATTGCCGCATAACATATCGTAAATCTCAAAAAACAAGTCTATATATTTGTCGTTAAGACCAAGTCTAAATAATTCCTCAAACTGATCGAATATAACTACAATGTAATTCTCATTATTGTATTTATCTAAAAAATTATATGAAAAAAATAACTCCCATAAGGAAAGTCCTTCTAAATATGTTTTTTCTTGACCATCGATTTTATTTATACATTTCAAATGTTTATTTTTTATTATTTCTCTGACTTCTAATGCGATTTTATCAAAAAAATTGTGTATTATAACTAATTCTTTTCCTTGCTCCATTTTTTCACAAGCATCCTTAGGTGTAATCCTAATTACATGATAATTGCACAACTCTAATGATGGCAAAAGCCCCGCATTTATAAGCGAAGTTTTGCCACAGCCAGAATATCCGACAAGTATTGTACTCGGGTTTTCCATAACGATGCTTGTTATATCAACAATCTCGTTATCTCTGCCCCAAAAATAATCTTTATTTTCTGACTCGTAGCTCTTTATGCCTCTATATATGCTCTTTTTCTCTTCCATGATTATTCTCCTTAGTTGTTACTTATATTTTTTATCAATAGTTTTTCCAATTCTTTCGCCCATTTCCCATCTTCATCGTATTGAATATGCGCTACATCCTCTATGGAATTGTCTAGTGTTGCATTACAATCTATTAAGAAGACATTTTTATGCTCTTGATTGTTCATAATGAAATTAAATTCATCCGCATATGAACGTTCATCGAAGGAGTTTTTATTTTTATCCGAACACGGACGATATATGACAAACAACTTACAATAATCAATAAAAATCTCAGCTTGAGTTTTTCTTTGATTATTCCGTTTTTGGTAATAAGTTCTCCATACAAAATTAACACCTAAGTCAGCATTCTTTTCTATATCAATAAATCTTACACGATCTTCGTATAACTTATTCTTGGTAGGCTCATTGTCATAGTAGCATACATAAATATTGGTTTTAGTTGGTTTTAAATTTTCTTTTTTATGATTGTTTGCGAGTTTTGTTAGCCTTATCATTATATCTTCTAAACGATTGTCCTTATTCTTTATTACTAATACTTCAGACTGCTTAGCAATAAATTTATACGACTTAGAATCCACATCCTTGTTGATTATTATACTTTCTTGTTTGTTGACACCTGTTAGTGTAGTCCATACAAATCGTAACGCCCATCCTGGGAAATTGGTTCCAAGTATAATTAATTTTTTATCATTATAATAATTTAAACTTCTATTATGACCTATTTTCTTACTTTTCACTGCAGATATGA
Source organism: Candidatus Gastranaerophilales bacterium (assembly GCA_016287985.1). Taxonomy (GTDB): domain Bacteria; phylum Cyanobacteriota; class Vampirovibrionia; order Gastranaerophilales; family Gastranaerophilaceae; genus CAG-196. The sequence goes on along the minus strand of JAEEXX010000094.1, from coordinate 1,499 downwards.
AATCATAAGTGAATTTTGTCAAGTCATACTCTGAAAATAATATTTCACGACTTTCTGTGTATTTGCTTATACAAGGTACTAATTGATAATAATTTACATCACCTTCTTTGTATTGCTGGGTAAACTGTAACCCCTTCACATATTCGATTATATTAAGTTCGTTAGCGTAGGCTGCTTTAACAGCTTCAATTATTTTTCCAGAGTATCCAACAGAAAGTATCATGTCGAAACGATATGATTCTAATAACTTTTTAAGTTTATCGAAAAGGATATTTTCCTTTTTAATTTTTTCTTCAAATATGGTTTTATAGTAATCCTTAATGTGGTGTGCGTTCCCACTATACATCATCAGTCTATTGAACTCCCTTACGGTCATATCATATCCATGCATGTAAAGCCATTCTGCAAGATTTGCTTCAATATATTCGCCCAATTGAACAGTAACATCATTGTAATGGTATTGAAGTGCAGAATCGCCAACCAATAATATTGTTTTATTGCATAAAAATTTTTCCCATTGTTTTTCTTCGTAGTCGTGCTGATTTTTAATATAGTTTTTTATGCTATTTATTATCTTGTCAATAGCATCTCCCTCATACAAATCAGATGTATAATACCAATCAGGAGTGTCGCGATGTGGACCGTTCATTATTTTTTTCATCGCATTGAAATAAAACTCATTTTTATAGGTTTCTTTATCAATGAGGTCGGCTGTTCGCTGCTCACGTACATACTTTTTCCAATATGTATTCAATTCATCTTCCCAATATCGTCTTAATTCGGGATACCATTTGTTAAACTCCCACTTTGTATCCGATTTTTGGGAAATGCCATTATATCTTATATAAATAATCTTCTTGTTATTATTTTCTCTTTCTTTGTTGTTCCAGTCAAGATTCTTGTGAATCTCAGTCCATTCATACATACAGTGCTTCGATTTGAGATACTTTTGGCTTAAAAAAATTATAACAATTTTTGCATTTCCAATCTCTTTCTCAAACGCTGAAATTCTGTCATATTCACAGTTTTTATCTTGTCTCACATCATATTGTAATTTCTCCAACGAATCTACCAAATAGTTGACAGGGGATTCCATATTGTCAATATATCCCTGCTCATATTCATTTTCGTGAGAATATGATATATATATAGGAAATCCTATGTTATTGCATTTGCCTTCCATGTGTGTTTAAATTATCTTGTCGCTATTAGTGTCGTTTTGTTGTTCCTTATTATTGATGTTGCTGAAAGAATTGTCGTTCCTATTATGCTCGAAGTTGCCAACATCTTTCGCAATTATATTTTCATAATTCTCAACGAAACGAACCTTTTGTTCTTTTGGTTTTAATTTTGCATATTCGCCTGCGCCATGTTTATACAAATTCATTTCTCGTTTTAGTGCCTCAGAAGTAACACGATATTTTACCCAATTTTGAACATGCTGCTTTAGTTTGTCCAAACTTGTTAGAAAAACTATAACCGCTGAGCATATTCCCGTT
>JAEEXX010000093.1 GCA_016287985.1 Candidatus Gastranaerophilales bacterium | reverse complement strand
GAAAGTACCAATTTAAAAACGATTTATTTAATAACATATTTTATGTAAATATCCATTAAATAAAGGTTTGATTTTTAGAAAAATTTTATTAAACTGTTAATGTATGATTGTATAACCATAAGGAGATACATTATGAGTAAAAGATTAGATGGGACATCAATGTTTACGGGAATTAATTCCGGTTTTGCAAATTCATTTGCACAACTATCCGGACAATATAGTGATGGCCTAACATTGGAAAATCTTAACAATTCACTTACAAATACGGTAATTACAAGCAATACATCTGCAACGACTTTTGCTTCTTATATGACAAATAATTTTAATTCAATTGATACAAACCATGACGGAGTAATATCAGCATCTGAAATTCAAGATTTAATGGGTAGAATGGCTGCCCAAGGTTTAACCAGAGAACAAATAACTGCACTCGCAGGTTCATCAGGTTTAACATCATTACAGCAAACTGTTTTGGCTCATTTTGACGATATTGATAAAAATCATGACGGAAAAGTTTCAAATCAGGAAATTCAACAATATGGAGTTGAGTCTGATTTGGAAAAACAAAAAATTGCAGACCGTAACAGAATGGTAAATAACATGTCTATGTTTTATGACAATGAAACCGACTATGAAGGCAGTTTGCTTGATTACCGTTATATAGATAATCAAGATAATGTTTAATTAAACTATTTGCATTTTCCGCTTAGAACTCTACCCAGATACTGGAAAAATATGACAATATCCCAAAGTAATGTTCGATGTTTGACGTAATATAAGTCGTAAGCAAGGCGTTCCTCTGGAATTGGGTCATTTGTATTAACTTGCTGCCAGCCAGTCCAGCCGGGGCGAACCCAATTCCTGCATTCCCAGAACGGAATATTTTCTCTGTTCTCTTCGTATACTTCTTCTCTTACCGGCCTTGGACCAACTATACTCATTTCACCTTTAAGAATATTCAACATTTGGGGAATATCGTCAATATGAAATTTCCTAATCCATTTGCAGAAAGGCATGATTCTTTTATCATCATGTCCAATTTCTTCAATATCATCGTCAAAGTCTTTTTCTACTTTATCCTGATACATTGTTCTGAATTTTACCATTTTAAAAGGTTTTCCGAATTTTCCAATACGAGTTTGCATAAAAAATATCGGTCCGAAATCAGAAATTTTTATACCAAGCATTACAATTAGCGTTATTGGTAATGTTGCAACAAGTATTGCCAATGCTGCGAATTTATCAAGCATTCTCTTTATGTGAGAATACATTATATGTTTTGGCCTTACGTAGTCATAAAATAACCAATTTACCGACATTTTAGAAACAAAAAGTTTCCGTGTTATATAAGAATAAAATGTGGGCATTCTCCATACTTTAACTCCTAAAGGAATCCCTTTTGCCAAGTCTGTGAGGATATTTGAATCCATTCTTGATTTTACGGCAACAATAACCATATCAACGTTGTTATCTTTGATAACAGCTTCCGAATCATAAGTGAGTCCTAATATCGGAATAGAAGAATCTTCTTCTTCAATTGTATTCATATTGTCATCTAAGAAACCGACAACTTTCATTCCAAGTTCAGGTCTTGATTGAATTTCTTCTGCAATAATCTTACCATCTTGGCCTGCGCCTACTATCAATACATTTTTGACGGGTTTGAAAAATGCTTTGTAAGCAACATATATCAGTCTTGACAGAAAACTTACAGCGTATATTAAAACTATGTCGTACAAAATTAAAACAGCTGCAAATCCGCCTAAAAACGGAATAGCCAGAATTCCTGCCAAAAAGCATGATGTGAATATTGCTTCAAAAAGTAAATAAATATCTTTTAGTTTATATTTTCTAGGTTCGTAGAACCCCTTTGCTCTTATCATTAGAAGTAATATAATTACAAATATTAATGCTGTAATTAAAAGATTTTTTTCAGATGAGGCAATATATGCAAAACTTAAATATGCAATAACGGCAGTTGTTAGAGCATCTATAAATGCAAACACATAACCCGATTTTGATAATACAGACATAATAAGCTCCTATCTATTCGCAATTATTATAACATATAAGCTTAAATTTAGAAATATATAACTATTTAAAATTAGTGCGCAAAAACATGTAATCTTTTAGCGCTGATTTCCAGTTTCTGCAAATTTTGTTATTGTCCATAACGCTGTATTGGGGCCGTTTTGCTATTTGTTTAAAATCGCAACTTTTGCATGGTAAAACATTCACACCAATTTCTTTTGCAAATTCATACCAGCTTGTTGAACCGCTTCCGCAAATATGATAAATACCAAAGGGCTCATTTAATATTTTTATAATTCCATTTACCAAGTCAACAGTCCAAGTCGGACAACCGATTTGGTCGTTGACTACTTTTATTGGGGTATCTGAATTTAATGATATCATTTTTTCTACAAAATTATTTCCGTGTATTCCATATAACCAGCTTGTGCGCACTATATAATGTTTATTACAATATTTTTGTACGGCATTTTCTCCCATTAGTTTAGTTAAGCCGTAAAAGTTTATCGGGTTCGGTTTGTCATTTGGCGTATAAGGAGAAGTCTTTTCTCCATCAAAAACATAGTCGGTAGAAATATATACAAGTGTGGAATTTATTTTTGAGCATGCTTCGGCTATATTTTGTGTACCTATAGAATTTACTAATCTCACTTTTTCGTTTTCAATTTCTGCTTTCTCAACATCTGTATACCCTGCGCAATGAAAAACAATGTCCGGCTTTAGAGACATAATATAATCATTTACGGATACTTTATTTGTAATATCAAGCGTATCTATATCAGTTTCAATAACATCATACCCTTCATCTTCAAGTATTGGACACAAATCTTGCCCTAACATTCCGTTTGCGCCTGTAACAAGTGCTAACATTCAGTTATTCCCTCCAGTCTCGGAAGGATTGTATCTTTTTCAGATAAAATCGGTTCAAAATTTATCTCCCAATCAAGACTTTTCCAATGAATTCCTTGTTCATGGTTTGGCGCATATTCAGAGTCAGTTTTGTATAAAACGGTTGCTGTTTCTGATAAAACTACAAAACCGTGAGCAAATCCTTTAGGTATAAAAAGCATATATCCGTTTTGGTCGGAAAGTTCTACTTTTATATATTTATGGTGAGTGTCTGAGCCCTCTCTCAAATCCAACGCTATATCCCAAATGCAGCCATGAACACATTTAATTAATTTTGACTGGGCATATGGTTCTGATTGAAAATGTAAGCCTCTCAGAACATGTTTTTTTGATTTCGATAAATTATCTTGAACAAACTCAACATTTATCCCATTTTTTGTGAATTCTGTTTTTTTGTACGTTTCTGAAAAGGCTCCCCTTATATCACCATATATTTGGGGTTTTATAAGGATAACATCATTAATATTCTGTCTCTCAAATTCAAATGGCATTTTAATCCCAACCTTTTTTTATAAGAACATGATACATGGAGTTTGTTGTTAGGATAAATATTAACTTTACATAAATTTACAAATAGGCAATTTTTACAAATAAAAATTGTTATATATAATATAAGGTTATATTGTGTAAAGGTGAAGTTATGGTTCAAAATGTAAATTCTCAAAGTCAGTTCGGTACTATTAACAGAGTCGGAAATACTCCTGACGGCAGGGTTGTTTATCAGGTTGTAAATCCAAACGGTCAAATTGCAGGCGGATTAAGTGTCGCGCAAAAAGACTGTGATACTTTCGAGCGTTCATATAATACAATGATGAATGCGGCACCGAAACTTGAAAAATATATGCAAACTCATACTGAAGACGATATAAAAAGATTACAAAAAAAGGGTAAATGGATAATTGGCGGCTCAGGTTTGGTAGGTGCATTAATTCCTGCGATTGCAACTTATAAAATGAAAACATGGCAACAAATATTAATTTCTTTAGGTGGTGCGATTATTGGACTGATAGGAGGTATAAAAATTGGTTCAAAGGTCATGACACCCCCTGGCGCGGCTGAATTAAACAAAGCTACTCAAGAAATCTCTAAATTGGATATTCAACCGATAGTTTAAAAGTCTGACAAAAAGGCGGTTGCTGAGAATCAGCAACCGCCTTTTTAATTTTAACCGTTCAAAGAATTAAAATACAATTGTCAATTCTTCATCAGGATTTAAGCTTGAATCGTTAGCTGTGCATGGAAGTATGAAATACTTAAGTTCGTCAACAATTTCGTATCCAACACCAAATACACCGCTTACAGCTGTTTTAGAAATGTTATAAACACCTTTACCAACAGCTATAACACCGGAGCCAACACTCTTTAAACCTTTAAGCGGATGAAGAGATGCTGTGTCGGATAATGCATCAGCAGCATTTCCTACAATTTCTTCAGCTCCGTTAGCGATAATTTCAGCTGTAGTAGAAACAGTTCTTCCGGATACACCAGCTGTTCTTCCAACGATTTCAACAGGAGTGCTTAGAAGTCTTGAAATGATGTTAGGATTCTTAGTTACATCAACTTGTGCACTTGAAAGCTTATCCGGGAATTCAACACAGCTGTCACCATTCTTAATGGTTTCAAATTTAACTTCAAGATAGCCCGGTCTGTGTACACCTGGTCTTGCAACTGAAATTACTTTACCTTTTACAGTTGAACCTGCAGGGAAGCAAACACCATTCAATGTTACTTCTTCAGTTGTTTTAGCTGTAAATGTATCACCTACTGTAGAAGTTCTTGCGCTAAGTCTTTCGCTCAATTTAATCTTAACTGTTGTAGGTTGATACTGAGTAGCACAGCCAATTGCACCGTTAGATAAGTCAATTTTGAAGTTTTTCTTCATAGCTGATACTAAGAATGCAACTTGTTCTTTTGAAAGATATTCGTCATTAATAACTTTATCTTGATCAGGAAGAACATTCAAAATGCCTGAAGCGATAACTTCGTTAGTTGCAGCATATGCCCATTGAGGAATATACTTGAGTTGTTGTCCGTTAAGAACAGGAACTGCAGTTGCGCTTGCAGGAACGTTCATCATTTTTGCGAAAGTACAAAATACTTCAGCTTTGTTGATGGCTTTATCAGGCTTAAATGTATTGTCAGGGTAACCAATCATAATATCTTGAGTTAAAACTCTGTCAATTTCGTCTTTAGCCCAATAAGAAGCAGCTAAATCTGTATAACTGTCAGGTGTAGATTTTGTTAAACCTAAACCTTCAGAAATCAAGAATGCCAATTCTGAACGAAGTACAGGCATCTTGGGATCATACAAAGCGCCTCTTTTTTGATCCATTTTTGATTGCATGTCACCAAGCATTTGTTTTGCTGTGCGAGATACAATAACATTTTGTTTTCCTTCAATTGTTTTTGCTTGACATGGTTTGTAAATTTTACCGCCAATAATTACATCATTTTCTGCTGTTACAAGGGAATGTCCTTGTGAACCGTACATTGTAGGATGTGCATAAGCTTGGATGCTTTCATCAGCCATAGCTACACCTGTAGAAATTGCGATAACGCCCATTGTCATTAAGAGTTCTTTTGAAATTTTCATACTTCTCCTTTCATATGACTATTTTGTCACTCTTCTCCTACTACAATTTTCTATTTTTTGTTCTTATTATATCACAAAATTTTTATTTTTTACGTTTTTGCAAAAGATAAGCTTGAGGGTAACAATAATCTTCTCTAAAGCCAATTCTTCTATACATTTTTAATGCCTTATAATTATTTGTTTCAGTTGTTACATTAACTTCGCTAAAGTCTCTTTGACCCAACTTTGTCCAATCAACTATAGTTTTTATTGTACGATTTAAAAGCAAAGCTGAAAATCCGTTACCTCGATGATTTTTTTCTATAGCAACTAATGGAATATTTGCAATTTTTCCGCCTGTAATATTTGCGAAAGCAAATCCGCATGGCTTTTCATTGTATAAAAGCACTGAGGTTGCTTCCGGTAAAAATTCCCCATAGATATTTTCTACTATTTTGTTAATGATATCTGTTGTCCCTTCTATGGTTTTGTATCTTGGATCATATACAGCATCGGAGGTATCTTTAAAAGATTCATGGATAACACGGATTGCATCTTCCTTATACAAGGTATTATAAGCTACGACTTTGTATTGTTCGGGTTTTTCAGGAAGTTTCATGTTTTCAAGAATTCTTTCCGAAGAAGCATTGCCCATGACGAATCTTAAAACAGCCAAACCTATAAATTTAAAACCGTATTTGGCAATATCAGCAGTAAATACTGATTGGTGACCAATCATGGGGAATGAAACAACTTTTGTTTGCCTTTCTGCTTCAGTACATTCCAAGAATTTTTCTATAAGTAATTTTTGCTTTGTAGTCTCATCTTCGGTACCAAGGCAGTGTATAATGTTCAGTTCAACAGCTTCAGAAATTGAAACTGTATATACCAAAAAAGCTGTCGGAATGTTATTTTCTTTTAAAACTATGCATTTTAAGAATCCCTTTTCTACTGCATCTACAAATTCTTCATATTCAAGCGGTTCAAGCTCAAATTTATATTCACTAATTGCTTTGGATTTAAAATCATTATAAACCCCTTTAAATATTTTGTATGAGCTTCCATCGAGTAATTCTACTTCATAGTTATTCTCAGTCATAATGTTTCCTTTACATTAAGTGATGCATCTTTTCACGTTTGGTGTTGATGTATCTTTCGTTATACTTATTTACTTCTGATTTTATATTTATGTTTTCGTGTATCGTCAGTCCGTATCCTTTTAAGCCTACAATCTTTTTAGGATTATTTGTTATAAGGTTAAAATTATTAAATCCTAAATCAAGAATAATTTGTGCTCCAACACCGTAGTTTCTCAGATCAGGTGCGAATCCCAAGGATACATTTGCCTCAATTGTAT
>JAEEXX010000092.1 GCA_016287985.1 Candidatus Gastranaerophilales bacterium | reverse complement strand
TACGAGTTTCGTGACTTTGTCACTCACTCTACCGAAAATCCGCTCCCCCTCAAGGGGGTCAAGTTGATAACCTCTCTCCTCTGAACCTACACAGGCATAACAAAGTGTCACAACATTTTGTGTAACTAAATCCGTTATTCTTTTGTCTGCCTTTTGTCTTGGATCCATTTTTAGTATTCCGTTACATGTAACTACGCGTGTTTTTTCTCTTACTACTTCCCTAATTCCACATTTCTTCATTTTTCTAACACTTTTGAACAAAATTGTTACATTTCGTTACATTAATATGCTCAATTTCAATTATATTGGGATTATTTATTTTTCATTGGAGTTTATATTTCTTAGCATACTATTTAAACTAATACATTATGAACTTAGAACGTTCTTTCATTTGTGATATAATAATCATAATTTAGGGGGAAATATAATGAAGAAAAGAGCAATTATCATTGTAATTGATTCCATGGGGTGCGGTGCCATGCCTGATTGCGCAGATTTTGGCGATACAGATAAATGCAACACCCTTAAAAATGTTTGTAAATTTAATGACGGACTGGATGTTCCTGTTATGGAAGCTTTGGGGCTAGGAAATATTCAGGAATTTATGGGAATAACTCCTACAAAAACACCTTTAGGACAGTACGGAACATTACAAGAAAAATCTAAAGGAAAAGACACAACGACAGGGCATTGGGAAATCGCAGGGTTAATCAGCGAAAAACCTTTTGCAACATTTCCAAATGGTTTTCCCAAAGAACTTATTGATAAATTCATCGAAAAAACAAATTGCGGGGGAATTCTGGCCAATATTCCCGCAAGCGGAACTGCAATCATAGAACAACTGAATAATGAACATCACCAAACAAAATATCCTATTGTTTATACATCTGCTGACAGCGTTTTTCAGATAGCTGTTGACACTGATTTAATACCGCTTGAAACACTTTATGAATGGTGTACAATAGCAAGAAAACTCCTTGATGAAGGTAATTATAACGTTGCAAGAGTTATCGCACGTCCTTATAAAATTATTGACGGGAAACCTACCAGAATTTCAAAAGACAGAAGAGATTATTCCATGGAACCGCCAAAAGATACAATTTTAGATAAAGTAAAATTGGCAGGAGCAAAGGTTATTGGTATAGGAAAGATTGAAGATATTTTTTCCAAAAAGGGAATTACGCACGCAATTCACACAGGTTCAAATAAAGAAGGATTGGAACTTACAATAAAAGCAATTAACGGCACGTTGCCTTTAGATGAAATAAAGTACAAAGGAATAAATATTACTGACGATTCAAAAGAAATTATATTTACGAATCTTGTAGATACTGATATGCTTTTTGGTCACAGAAATGATGCCAAAGGCTACGGAAACGCAATAGAAGAAGTTGACGACTATCTGGAAAAGATTCTTCCTTTGGTTGGCGAAAATGATTTATTAATCATTACAGCTGACCATGGGTGCGATCCTACCGTTGAAGGTACTGACCATACAAGAGAATTCGTTCCGGTTCTTTATTATTCAAAAAATATTCAGCCTAAAAATTTAGGATTAACGTTGGGGTTTGATTCAATTGCACAGAGAGTTTCTGACTGGCTATTTTAATTTTTTAATTTAGTTGTATAATATGCATGTAGTAAACCCGAAAGGGATAGTTTATATAAAAAGGAGAAAGAAAATGAACGTAAAAATTAATGATTCTTGTATAGGTTGCGGTGCTTGCGAATCTATTTGTGATGCTGTATTTGCTGTAGACGGTACCGCTATGGTTAAAGAAGCCGGCGTTGCAGGCAATGAAGATTGTGTTAAAGAAGCAGCAGACGCTTGTCCTGTAAGTGCTATTGAAGTTGCTTAAGCTTAAATGTTTACAAAAAAAAGAGGCAATACAGATTGCCTCTTTTTTTGTATTTTCTGAATTTAAGCGTTTGTTGATGAAATAACTTTATCAATTAAACCGTACTCTACGGATTCCTGAGCAGACAAATAGTGGTCACGTTCGCAATCTGCCTTAACCTTTTCAAAATCTTGTCCCGCATTTTCAGCCATAATACCAATAAGCAGTTCTTTCATTCGCATAATTTCTTTTGCTTCAAGCTCAATATCAGTAGCTTGTCCCCTTGCCCCACCTAAAGGCTGGTGAATCATTATTCTTGAATTTGGAAGTGCCATTCTTTTACCTTTAGCACCTGAGGAAAGTAAGAACGCACCCATTGATGCAGCTTGCCCCAAACAAATTGTTTGAACATCCGCTCTTATGTGCTGCATTGTATCATATATCGCAAAACCTGCAGTAACACTTCCGCCCGGAGAATTGATGTACAACATTATATCTTTTTCAGGATTCTCACTATCCAGCAGCAATAACTGTGCAACAATTGTATTAGCAACATCATCGTCAATTTCTGTTCCTAAAAATACAATTCTTTCTCTCAAAAGTCTTGAAAAAATATCAAATGATTTTTCTCCTCTTGAGGATTGTTCAATGACTGTAGGAACATAACTTAAAATTTTTGCGGTATCTTCTGACATATTATCTCTCCTTAGTTATTGCTTTTATTCTACAATAAATTTTTAAACTGTGCAATTCACTCGTACATTTGTACTATGACAACTCTAAAAAAATGTAACAATTTTAAATTCAAATTATGAAAATAGAAACTTTTATTATAGAATTGTCGTAAAGGTATTTTATGTTTAATGAAATTAAAACTCACGAAATTACAGTTGATATAGTTATCTTAACTATAAAAAATAATGCGCTTCAGGTGCTATTGGTTAAACGTAATAACGAACCGTTTAAAGACAGATGGGCAATTCCGGGGGGATATGTGCGGATGTCGGAAAACCTCGATGAAGCTGCTATTCGTGTACTTAAAGAAAAGACTGCGGTAGATAATATCTATTTAGAACAGCTTTATACTTTTGGTGATCCTTTGAGGCACCCTATTTCCAGGGTTATTACAGTTGCATATTTCGCACTTGTAAGAGCGGAAGATGTTAATGTTACACAAACAACTGATTTGGCTTGGCATAAAGTATTTAATCTACCGCCGTTAGCATTTGACCACAAGGAAATTATTCAATATTCTTTAAAACGTACACGTGAAAGACTGGAAATGTGCCCTGTGGCATATCAGCTGTTAAATGAAAAATTTACGCTTACCGAAATGCAAAAAGCCTATGAAATGATTATGGAAAAGAAACTCGACAAACGTAATTTTAGGAAAAAGGTTATTACGACAGACGGACTAAGGGAACTAAACGAATTCTCAAAATCAAGTTCTAAAAGACCGGCAAGGCTGTATACTTTTGATAATATTAAATTGAATTCAAAAAGGGCCCATTTTATAAAAAAAGGAGATTAAATTTTGCTTACACTGATTTGGATTATACAAGTAATTTCAGCAATATTACTTATGATTTTAATACTTATGCACTCACCAAAAGGTGACGGAATAGCCGGTATTGGTAATGCGGCTCAAATGTTCACTTCTCAAAAGAGTGCAGAAAAGGGTTTAAATAAGTTGACAGCAATTGTTGCTGCCGTATTCGTTGTGTGTGTGTTTATTTTAGGATTTGGAATTATCAAATAATTTTTTTGTTAAAAAGAGCGATTCTATTCTGAATCGCTCTTCTTTATTATTGTGTAATTTAAATAGCTTATTTTATCTTAAATACTACATTAGCAACAGCCGTTACTTTTTTATCAATTGTTGAAGTGTCATTAATACCCATATCGGAAACACTCGTTGAATCTACGTCGGTAATTTGGAATACACCCATTTTAACCGATTGAATTTTCCCTACACTGTTATTATTGGCTTTTAGCATTGCCGAAGCTCTCTTTTTTGCATCCAATGTGGCTTCTTTAAGCAGTTTTACCTTTAAATCCGCAAGACCTGAATAGAAATAATCTGTTCCTGCTTCACTTATATCAATCCCTTTGTCGATAAGATTTTGCATATCTATAGCAACTTCTTTTATTAAATTTACATCTTTTGAAGATGCCTCAATGGGTTGCGACAACTTGTAATTATCAATTTCATTTGTATAATTTCCAGTCGTTTGATTATATTTGTATGAATAATAACCGTTATAGTTTTTAATCGTAATATCTTTGATACCTTTTTCATTCAAATACTTTTCCACAATAGGTAATTGCTGCTTTAAGATTTGATAAGCTGCAGCTTTTGTTTTTGCTTGAGTTGCAATATTAAAAGTCAACTTACCTGAATCTGATTTTACAATTTCATAAGCTGAACCCGTTACTGAGATTCCATCATGAGCTAACCCGGATGTAACTATTTTTGCACTCAAGATAGCACCTAATGCTATTATCACTGCCAAAATTGTAATTTGAAATCTTTCTAATTTATCTAACATCGTATATACCTCCATACTTTTTAATTATAGCATAAGAATTATTAAGAATTGTAAATGCGAATTTTTAAAGCTATAATTGCAATACAGGAAGATATAGATTGTTTGAATACAACATTGCAGTTAAAAAGTTAAAGTTTTTTTGATTTTTGCCGTTAATTGTATTGTAGACTTATCATTGAGGGAAAATGGATAACTTAAACAACCAACTTAAAATAACAACACTGCGGAATGCGGCAGGAATATGTAATGAATCTGAAATGCGAGAAGAAATTATTAATATTCGCAACAGATCGGAATGCATAATCAATTGGTTAATCAATACCAGAACTAAAGTAAAATCTATCCCGATTAACATGCGTAAAATTGTAGCTTATGCTGCATCATTAAAGCGATTTATCCCTCTTGTACTCAGAAAAAGAGTTATGTACGATGAGATTATAAATGGTTTGTAAATTCAAATCTTTACAATTGGCATAAAGATATTGTATAATAGACTCGTCTTTAGGTTAGTCATTGGAGGGTTTTATGAAAGAAGAATTTACAACAAATGCAAGAAGATGGTATGACAAGGATCCTGTATTATCTTCGGCAATGAAAACGTTGGAAGAATCCGATGATGAGACCCAAATTAAAATTGCGTTAAATTTAATTAAAATTATAACTGAACACAATATTTCGAATAATGAATATGAATCAGTGGAAGATATTGTATCTGCTACAGAGGATATTCTGGAGAGCACGCAAAAAGGTCGTTGGTATGACTTGGATGCAACTTTAAGAACTGCCATAAGCTTATTGCAAAATTGTCCGGATGACACTAGAAGTGTTATTGCAAAGGAAATGGCTAAGAATGTGATTGAAATAATAAAGAAAGAAGAAGACGGAGATGATGAAACGGTTGAAGAACCTATAACCGAGTAAGTTTTAGGTATTTTGTTCACCGATCCTTTTTTGTATTATTGCCAGTATCAGTATCACAAAGAATAGTATGTATGCAAGTGCGCAGGATTTTCCTATGTCGAAGTATTCGAAGGCGTATTTATATATTGAATACACTATAACATTTGTTGAGTCTTTTGGCCCGCCTTCTGTCATTACATAAATCAAATCAAATACTTGAAAAGATGAAATAGCTGTAACAAGGGTTACGAAATATGTTGTCGGTTTTAATAACGGCAGAGTAATATTAAAAAATGTATTAATATCGTTTGCCCCGTCAATTTTTGAAGCATCATAAATTTCGCTGTTAATTGAAGTAAAGCCTGTCAGATATAGAACTACGTTATATCCTATTAATTTCCATACTGATACAAATATTAAAACAGGCATTGCAAGTTTTGTGTCAAATAACCAATTTAAGTGTGTATGAAACAACGAATTAATTCCTCCGATGTTTGGATCAAAAATCCAGTTCCAAACAATAGCAACAACAACTGCGGGCGTTATAAAAGGTATGAAATAAACCGTCTTAAATAACTCAGACAGCCTTAATTTGTTATTTAATATACTTGCCAATATAAGCGGAATAATAACAGCGAAAATCGTCACGGATAATGCATATACAACAGTATTAATAAAAATTTGCAGAAAGATACTTTCCGTTAATATTGATTTGTAATTTTTAAAGCCGACGAATTCAATGTTATTTAATAAATCCCAATCCACAAAACTTAGTGTAAATGAGCAAAATATAGGAATTACTATAAATATAAAAGTTCCGATAACAGCCGGCAGAACAAAATATAAACCTACATTCTTATTTTTACAATCATTATTTACCATGTTAATATTATATTATAAATACGAGAGGAGTATAAATATGCTTGATTCATCAGCTTTTGGGAAAAATGATATCAGAGGAATATACGGTGAAAATATTACGGAAGAATTGTTTTATTATGCCGGCAGAGGATTTGTTAAATATTTAGAAAAACAAACCGAAAAGAAGTATTCGGAAATTTGGGTAACTGTATGCAGAGATGCAAGGTTACATTCTCCAAGTTTAGCAAAAGCATTAGTAGAAGGTGTATTATCTACAGGGGCAAATGTTGTCGATATAGGATTGGCACCGACTCCTCTCGGATATTATTCTGAAGTTGTAGGACTACCCCCGTATTTAACGAAATACATGCCTGTAACAGGAGCTATGATTATTACAGCAAGCCACAACCCAAGCCAATACAACGGTTTAAAGATGACTTATAACAAACAGTCGTTAAATGAAGAACAAATAAAAGACGTCAAAGTATTAACTGAACACGAATATGAACTTAAACTGCCGGCTGCAATACCCGGTATTTATACTGAGTATGATCTTATACCTGATTATATTGAAGTTATTTCAAAATCATTTGGAAAAATCGGAGAGGGGTTAAAAGTTGTTGTCGACAGTGCTAATGCGACCGGAGGTGTTGTAGCACCCAAATTGTACAGAGCTCTCGGCTGTGAAGTTATAGAGCTTTATTCTGTGCCTGACGGACGTTTCCCGC
>JAEEXX010000009.1 GCA_016287985.1 Candidatus Gastranaerophilales bacterium | reverse complement strand
GTTGCCGTTGCTGTTGAAAAAGCTATGGCATAGGGGTAAAATACAAATTAAAAAATAAACGGATTGAAGAATAAATCTTCAATCCGTTTATTTTTGTTTCTGTATAAATAGGCAGATTTTGGAACACTATAGACAATAATAAGAAAATATATTAAAATAATTCTATAAACGAATTAGTACAAATCCAAAACCTGATATTGTTATAAGAGGTCAAAGAGTTATGCTCGACAGTGACCTAGCCATGTTATATGAAGTTGAAACAAAAATGCTAAATAGAGCAATGAAGAGAAATATAACAAGATTTCCTGAACATTTTATGTTTCAGCTTACAAAAATAGAATGGGAAAATTTAAGGTGCCAAAATGGAACCTTTAAAAATGATATAAGAAAATATCTGCCTTATACCTTTACAGAACAAGGAGTTGCAATGTTATCTTCTGTTTTGCGCTCAGAAAAAGCAATCCAGATAAACATACAAATTATGGATACATTCGTTGCAATGAGAAAGTGGGCTATTGAAAATAAGGAAATAGCTCAAAGATTAGCAGAACTGGAACATTATTTTATCCAACATTGTAAAGACAACCAATCAGATATTAGAGAATTGAGGGAAGCAATTGATTTATTGATTGACAGAACAAAACCTGCAAAAATCGGTTTCAAAACCGATTAAAAATAATCAGGTATGTAAAATCTAGCAGCTCCGTTTTTATTTTTTCAAAATCAGATTTATCCCTGCCATAAAGTAATTTCTAAATTCCGCAAAACTTCTTAAACCAAAAAGAGTTTTAATTATAAACTTAGGTCTTAAATAATATCTTTTTATAGCTCTTTTGTGAAGTTCAAAAATACGTTCCTTTGAAAGTTTGTGTGCCCTGACTACCGGCTCGTAATATGAATTTGTAAAATCCGGTTCGCCTGATATAAGATGATTCAGCATGGAATACATAAAATACTTTGTTCCGGGAAGCGGATTAGCCGTATAAAAACTGATAAAATTACTGTCCAGTTCTATCGCAAATTTTATTGTTTCTTCAACGGTTTCCTCGGTTTCCCACGGAAGCCCTATTACAAAATAATTATAAATTTTTATTTTGTTGTCTTTTAAGATTTTTACTGTTTTACGAACTTCATCAAGTGTAATTTTTTTTCCGATATTATTTAATATTTCCTGCGAACCGCTCTCGACACCTATACTGACCAAACGACATCCTGATTTATACATATATTGTGCCATTTCTGCATCCATGGTATTTGCTCGGGTATTAGCAGACCAAGTTATTTTTAACCCGCTTTCTATAATTTTTTTGCATAAATCTATGGTCCAATTTCTGTCGAAATTAAATATATCTGACCAAAAAAGGAAGTTTTTGATATTATATTTTTCAACGCATTCTTTAATTTCGGCAATAATATTTTCGGCAGAACGGGTTCTTACTTTCACTCCTGATACCGGTGTTGCTAAGCAAAAGAAGCAGTGGAACGGACATCCTCTTGAAACTTTAATTACGGCTTGAACTTTTCCGTTATCCGGTCTTGTGTATATTGAATTATCAACTAAATGTCTTGCAGGGAAAGGCAAGTCATCTAAGTTGTTGTTAAATGGTCTGAGTTCATTCTTTATGCTCTGGAAATTCTCTGAATAACAAATTCCCTTTATTTCTTCATTGGGTATACCCATCAAAATATCTTTTAAAGTCAATTCAGGTTCACCTATTATGACATAATCCACAAAAGGATTTTCATATATAACGTTATCGCTATATGTTAAAAAGGGGGCACCCTTAACGATAGTAATTAAATTATGATTTAATTCTTTTGCCATAGCAACTGTTTCCATATCTGATTTGAAAGTCGGTGTTGCGATATTAGCAAGTAAATAATCAGGGTTGAAATTCTTCAAATCCTCAATGAAGTCCCCGCCCAAACTGTAATCGCGAATCATAGCTTCAAATCCGCATTGTTCTGCGATAGCTGCAAGATACATTAAATCTGTCGGTGGCAGAGGTGGTATAACAAGTAAATTTTCCACAGGTTGTTGACACCTGTCTTCTCTGTTCATTACAGGTGACGGTGGATATATTAATAATATTTTCTTTTTTTTATCAGCTCTCTTTTCCATATATTATTTGAATAGCTGCAAAGCATCTTTTGCAATCTTTGTTGTATCTTGTACGGCTCTTTCAATAGCTTGCGGTTCTTTAACTTTTGGACTGCAATATTTTAATGAACCTAAATATATTGTAGCTAATATAAGAGGAACCGGAATTGAAAGTAAATCTAATAATAGTTTACGTCTGTATTTTTGACCTTGATTATAATGCTTCATAACATCATTTATATCAAATTTGTTATCTTCGTTGTAAATACCGGCAAGATTTTCATTACTTAAATATTCAATTATCCCATGTTCTCTTAATGCTTTGTACCCCGGATGTGTAGGTTGTGAACATACATTTACCATAATGCTGTCATTGTTGTGAGGTGTTATAAATACGTCATATTCAGCATCATTTAAAAATTGTGCGTAAGTGCGTTTTTGTTTGTCAAATTCTGCAATTGTATTCAGAGAGTTATTTATTTCTTTTGATAAAGATTCTTGTGCAATTGTTAGAGTTTGTTTTGAATTAAAAACCTCTCCGAAGCTTATATTATTAATTGGTGATATTTTCATTTACCCCTCCTTAACTCTTGATGTAATCAATGAAGCTATCATAAGACAAACCGCACCTATTATAAATGTGTATTCCCAGTGATAATTTATCATACCTTGAGCTTCAAACGCACATTTATTGATAAACCAGGAAACAAGCGTGCAAACAAATACCTGCGGACCTGCAATAAAGATATTGAATATTCCCATTACAGAACCTTCTGTTCCGGGTTTAATATACTTGGAAAGCATTGCAAATGGTAAAGCACAGATACTTGCCCAGCCTATGCCAGAAAGTCCCATTAGTGCCGCTACGGCAATATGATTTTTCGTGAATGCCATTCCTAAAAATGCCAATGCCATTGATAACATTGAAATTATATGAACTTTTTTGTTCCCCAGTTTCCCGGCAACAACACCAATCGGAATAGCTACAAGGAAGCAAACCAAATTAAATATTGCAAAACAAATTGATGAAAAATTTGTTCCCGCAAGAACCAGGCTATCATAAGATGCTTTTAACCCCTCATTTACCCCAGATAAATCCGGAACATTGAATACCGTATGAACAGCATACTGCGTGAAATAAATCATCATACACATATTTCCAATCCATGTGAAAAACTGCATCCAGCAAATCTTTCCGACTTCGGGAGAAAGGGCAAAAAAGTCTTTCAAAGATTTTATAAAATCAAATTTTTCAGTCAGTTCATCTTCTTTTGGCTCATATTTTTTCTCTTTTATAAACATACAAGTCCAAATCATACCGAGAGTGAATGCTAATGCTGCCATAACAAATTGAGCAGGAATAGACATTTGATAATGGAATGCCCATTTTAAGAATGGTGCCGTAGCTGCTGCTACGACAGAACCTAAGCCGATGGCAAGACTTATATAAGCATTCGCTAATGAATGCTGTTCTTGCGGAACTACGTCAGGAACAAGTGCTCTGTAAGGTCCTTGTGCAATATTAACACATGCATCAAGTATCCAAATCATAACTGCTGCAAAGAATAACGCTGCTAAAGCAGGAAACGATAAATGCAAATGAGCAGAAAGCCAATTAACTATTTCGGCAGAATTTGGAAGAGCAATCAATGCAACTGCCGATAATAATGCTCCGCCTAATAGATACGGTCTGCGCCTTCCGAAAGCAAGTTTCGTTTTGTCACTCAATGCACCGATTAACGGCTGAACAACCATTCCCGTAAACGGCCCCGCAAGCCATATCAATCCGAATATAAATGGTGATGCGCCCAGATTTTCAGTTACAGGTCCGGATAATATTATCCTCATCTGCCAAGCGAACTGTAAGCCAAAAAATCCGACTGCAAAACTTATAAACTTAGCGGCATTAAATCTGCTTAATGTATTTTCTTCCATATTTCTTCTCCCTGATATGTTTCCTTGTGATACAGACTATTATAACATAAAAATCAGGGTATAAACTTATAACTATGCAATAACGAAAGTGAGTTAATATTAAAAGATTAGGAATACAACTTACCAGTCAGTATCTTCACCGTTTTCAGCTTTCATGTATTCATTAAGCGTATTCTTTAGTTGCTTCTGCCAATCGTTACTTTTTTCCAAAAAGAAATCTGCGCCTCTTGCGATACACTGTTGTTCTATTTCTTTTCTTGGAGATGCGGTAATTACTCCAACTACAGTCTGGGTATTCATTGAATTTGCCATTTTCTTTAATTCGGTAAGCAATATGAATCCTTCACGTTCGGTTGGGATAAATAAATCCATAATAACATATTTGTACTTTCTGGTTTTAAACTTGTTTACCGCATCGTATATTTCTTGAGAACAATCCACATCCATATCAAAGCCTGATAAAAGAACTTTGAGTTGATAAGTTATTACTCCTAAATCATCTACTACCAATATTGCAGGACTATCTGAGGCTTCCTGTTCAGACTCCAATGCTTTATTTGTGACTGTTTTTTTCCCGTTGTGATCAAGTTCTTTTAGGGTATCAACTATATTAGCCAACTGTTTTTTTAATGCTGCTAAATCCACACTCTGTGGAGGTTTTGAATTCGTGGCGTTATAAAATAATTCTAAAAATTCGTCATCTAGTTCTATTGAAACCATAAACTCTCCATTTATTATTACCAAACTATTATATCATATTGAATAAATTTGTAGTATTAATTTATTCAACTTTTTAAATTATTTTTGTTTAAAAGATTTTAATGTATAATTATTCTATGAAAAGAATCTTTTTAATTTTTCTTATATCAGTTATAATACAGCCTGTTCAAGCGTTCAGTTTTTATTCTCAGGAGAATGCTGTAAAAAATGTTATAAAGTCACAAATTAAATATGCTAACAAAGGTAATTTTGATAAATTTATTGCGACCTACGATAGTAGCTATGTTAATTCAGATGGCTTTAATCTTGATGTTTATTCGGAGTTGATTAAGGATGTTTGGAGTACGTATAACAATATCAAATATGACGTAAAAATTAAAAATGTTGAGGTGAATAATAACACTGCACAGGTTGAGGTTGTAGAATATGCAAATGCAGGATTGGCTGTTACGAAGAACTATACCGGCGCATTGAACAGTGTATCAAATAATATATACAATTTGGAAAAAATTGACGGTAAGTGGAAAGTTGTATCTGATAGCATAATTGATGAAACGACAACGATGCTGTATGGTGCAGCTCAGAATTTGGATATAAAACTAACAGTTCCTCAAGAAATAGCTCCGGATACAGAATACACTGCATCGCTGGAGTTTGACGCGCCTAATGATACTATAGCGATTGCTTCTATTTCATCAGACAAAATAGAATATCCTCAGAAGCAGAGTAAGGAAGTATTTCGTACAATGCCGGAAGATAATATTCTTGAAAGATTGTTTACCTCTAATTCTGATAATGCTGATGAATATGTAGTTGCAGCAATAGGGCTGACAAAAACCAATGTTGAAGATTTAAGTATAAAGCTTAGTCTAACAGGATTCGGTTATGTTATTAAAAGAGTTAATGTCCTATCTTCTAAAGATGAAGTGAGTGTAAATGAATAAAGTCAGTAAAATTATCTATTTTGTAATTACAGTAATATTTTTTGCCGTGTTTGACTTGTTCTTTTCGAATATACTAATTAATTCAAGATTAAATTTTTCAGCAAATGAAGTTTTTGATATAGTATTTGTTCAAAATACCGGAGCAGCATTTAGTATACTTGAGAATGCACCGGTATTATTATCTATATTTGCTATAGTTGCAATTTTAATGATAATAATTTACGGGATTCGTAATATTGAAAAGTTTTCGGTATTTGCTTGTTTATGGACCGCAATGCTTATTTCCGGAATCGGCTGTAATCTATATGAGAGATTGCATTTCGGTTATGTTAGGGACTTTATAAAGCTTAATTTTATTGACTTTCCTGTGTTTAACATTTCTGATATTTTTATAAATATTGGTGTCATAGCTTTGATTTTTATAATAATAAAGAATAAGTACCTGAAAAAATGAAATTTATTGTTGATGAATACAGTGAAGGCATGCGGATTGATTTATATCTTGCAAATTATATGCAGGATTTTTCGCGTTCCAAAATTCAAAAAATGATAAAAGAAGGTTTTGTAAAAATTAATGACAATAATGCGAAGTCTTCGTGCATTCTGAAAGAAAATGACAACATAAATATAGATATATCTGAAATCAGAGAATCAACTGTTGTAAAACCGGAAAATATTCCGCTTGATGTAGTGTGGGAAGATGATAACATGGCTGTTATTAATAAGCCTTCCGGCATGTTAACACATCCTGCCGGTGTTGAGAATAGCGGGACGCTGGTCAATGCATTATTATTTAAGTATGGTGAAAATTTATCAGACATTAATGGAAGTCTCAGGAGAGGAATTGTTCACAGATTAGATAGAAATACATCAGGGTTAATAATGATTGCAAAAAACAATTTAACCCATGAATTTTTAGTTAATGAGATGAAGAATAAAAACTTTACAAAAAAATATCTTGCTATTGTAAGGGGTAATATTGAACGTGATGATTTAATTATTGATTCTCCGCTGGGAAGACATCTCAGCCAGCCGCATAAGCAGGCAGTAAGAGCGGACGGGAAGGAAAGTCTATCTATAGTGAAGGTATTAAAAAGGTATAAAGAGGCAACACTTATCGAGGTAACTCTTGTAACGGGAAGGACGCATCAGATACGGGTTCACATGGCATCAATAGGACATCCGGTATATAATGACACCCTTTATGGATTTGGGAAAATGAAGATTAAAACCGAAGAACAAGTTTTACAATCTTATAAACTTGAATTTACGAAGCCTTTCACGGATGAGAGGATATTTTTAGAAATTCCGCCAGACGAAAAAATCAATAAAGTTCTGAATTATTTAAATCAATAAGTAATCTTTACAACCCATAAAAACTTGTGTTTGCTGTGTTTGCAGAAGTAACGCCTTGGCTCAAGAATGAACTATACTGTTTTTGCATTTGAGAGATAAGCATATCCATAGATTGGAATTTAGCCTCCAGTCTTGCCCTGTAGGCTTCTATAGCTTGATTAGCTTTTCTGATTTTTTCATTGATGGTAGAAATTTTATTGCTGTACGATTTGTCAGCGGACGAGAAATAGCCTGTATTTGTAGCAAGGGCATCTTCGACAATATTTTCAATTTGTATCAATATTCCCGGAGTTTCATCTGAGCCTACGAGCATATTTTTAACTGCATCAGGGTCTTTTTGATAGCCTTCCATGAATTTTTCTATGTCAAAGTGTAAAAATTCAATACCTGCATCCGAAGTATCAATACCTACTGTATTGCCGGCGCTTGTTGAGATTCCGATAGCTGCGAGATTCCTAAATGTTGTTGCGCCTGCAAATGTGTTTACAAGGAGACTTCTGATTTGCTGCTTTATAAATTTGAGCGTACTCTGGTCTTTTAACGCTCCGTTTGCGGAAAGCTCTGCATCAACATTTTCAACCAGTTCATTGTAAGATTCTACAAACTGGCCGACTGCTTCCGAAACAGCTTCTGTATCCTTACCGACTGATATTGTTACGGTTTCGCCCATTGATGCGCTTTTTAAGTTGATAGTCAGACCTTGGATTCTGGAAACATCGCTTGTTACGACATTTGAAGCAGAAGAGAAGTTGGTTCCGTTGATTGAGAATTTAGCATTCTGTCCCAACTCCTGAGAATCCAGGCGAATTCTTGTGACGTTAACTGAGCCGTCAGGGTTCCAATCAGAAGCAGTCAGACCCAGTATATCGGTGAAATTTGAGGTTCCGGCTTCAATATTAACCATAGATGCACCTGTTGTCCTTGCCGATATTACAAGCTTGCCGTCAACAGAATCCCAGTATGCGCTTGCATTAGCTTTTTCGGAAGAATTAATTTGTGCAATTATATTCTGAATGGTTGAATCGCTTGTAATTGTAAAAGTATCGTCTCCGACAATAAATGTGCCTTCGGTGACATCTCCTTGTCTGAACAGTCCTTCTGTTGTGATTTTTGATGATGCATTAACTTTGTATAATTCACGTGCGCTTATAACATAACCATCAGGGTCTTGTGAAAATCCGCAAATTGATGACATATTTGAGCTATCATTGGACGAACCGACTTGGACATCAACATTATCAGTTGTAGAGAAGAATCTCAATTTGCCGTTATCAAAATCAATGTCAATATCGCCAAATGCGGTTTGAAGTTTTGTGCGCAAATCATTGAATGTTTCGGTGTTATCAACATTGATAATTTTCTTAGCGCCGTTTCTGTAAACCGAAAGTGAACCTGAAGAGATATTCAATAAACTCAATTGTGTATCATAATCGGCATATTTAGCTACAGAGAGTGTTCTGTCTTCGATTGTAGTTGTAGTTTGAGTAACTGAATCGCTGCTTGCTGCGAATCCGCCTAAATTATCGCTGAAATTCAAACCGAGATTGGAAAGTAAGTTAGATGTTGTATGTTCATTATCTACAACAAAGCTTCGATTTCCTGTCTCGAGGCGCAGAACTCCATCGATTAGACTTGCATTAACACCTGCACGTTCAAATTTTTCGATTAATGAACCGAATGTATCATAAGAGGTTATATTAATTTCACTGTAGTTTCCGTCAACGGTAAGGGCAAAAATTCCTTCAGAGTTCCCGTAATCTGAGAGAGATGTTCCCAAAGTTGCAATAACAGTTGTAGAAACCAGCTCTGTTGTTTGCTGATATCCGGAGTAGTTATAAAGTGTAGAGGGGCCTTCATTGCTGAATAATTTTTCTACGACATTAGAAGCTCCGCCACCTGTCAAGCTTTCGACATAAGAATCACCGCTTCCGACAATCTTGAGAATAGATTGGCCGTCAGATGTATCGAATATGGTATTGATACTATAATTTTCTAGTGTATTCATAAAGCTGTCAAGAGTAATATCAGTAGATGACAGTGTAACTGTATGCGAAATACCGTTGCTGTGGATTATATAATCGCCTGTTGTAATTCCGAGTTCGTTACCTTCTGCATCTCTAAGATTTGCAAGAGTTGTAGAACGTGTAGCGGCTTCGAGTACGGTATTATAGGTTGTGGCAGTCTGAGCGGAGCCTGTATAGTATCCGGGCTCTTCCCATGCGGAGGTGTCTAAACCGAATAGTTCACATACATTTAACTGTCCAAAAATACGTTCAAATGCATGTTCCCCGTCGTTTCTGATTGTCAAACGGCCGTTGTTGTCAACAGATGATGTAAATCCGTACATCGAAAGTGCGTCCATAAATTCTCCAACGGTATTTGTATTTTTTACCACAATGCTTCCGACTACTTCGTTAGTTTGCGCATTTTTAATACGTATTATATCCTGCCCTTGATTTGCGCCATCAATATCACCTATTCTTGTATCTCTCGTGATTCTAGAACTGCTTGTTTTAGTCACATCCATAGCGCCGGATTCATAAATATTACCGAATGTCCAGCTTTGGAATACTTCATCAACAAGGTTGGAATACCCGTCAGCACCGTTTGCTTTTACGAGATAAGTGTCATCATTTGCGGTATTTATGGTAATTTGTCCGTTAGAATTGATACTGCCTGTAATTCCGTACCTTGATAATTCGGTAAAGAAATCATCTACAGAAGTAGAGGCGGTTATAGTTCCTTCATAATTAATACCTGCAGCAACGAGCTTGTATTTGCCTTCGGTTATACCAAGAGATACACCTTCGCTATTTTTAAGATTAACAAGTTTTGTGTCGCCGGTAATCACAATATCACTGCCTGTTGTGTAATTAAGTGATTCGGAAGCAGTATTTTTAACTTGAGTCCAATCTTCAATATTCAAAGCTTCAAGGATATTAGAGCCTTCGGGTGCGGCACTCAGATAGCTGTCGCCGCTTGAAGTGAAGTATATTCTTCCATTCCCGCCGGAACCGTAAACCATTTGAATATTGTAATTACTTAATTGCGAAGCGAGTTCATCGAGCGTAGAAGTATTATCTATATAAATATTATTAGCGATACCGTTTTTGTAAGCGGTTATTGCGCCTGAAGTTATTCCGAGAGAATTGCCGAGGCTGTCTTTCAAATCTTTCAATTGAGTGTTGCCGAGATTCAAATCTGTTACCTGATAGGTACTTCCGACAATATTCATTGCGTTGAGGATGTTATCGCCTGTGTAACCCGTGATATAAGGAGTCCCGGATTCAATATTAAATATGCCGTTAACAAGGGAAACATTCATACCTGCATCGCTCATATCGCCGATAAACTCTGCAAATGTTGTGGCGGAATTAACGGTAACTGTTGAACCGTCAGAGAGTGTAAGTACACTTTCCTGAGTAATTCCGATTTCTCCGAACGTTTGAGAGAGTCCTACCGTTTCATTGCTTGGAGTAACGACTTCTTCTTCATCGATATGCGAACCGACGCTATAACTAAAGTCTTCGCCTACGCTGATATTTCCGAGTACGGATGATAGATTAGAACTCATAGCTTTAATGTAGTTTGTATCTTCTCCGTTTCCGAGCGATAAAACGCCTGTTTCGCTGTTGTAGCCGGCTGTAATGTTATTTGTTGATAATTCTGTGAGCAAATCATCAATAGTCATGCTTGATGATATAGTGATGTTGCCGTTATTGGTAACGATTGTTCCGTCTTGCGATAAACCGAGTGTTCCGAGTGTTGTTGCGGTGGTTGCGGTGACGGTTGTTGTTTCGGTTACTACGCCAACGTTTTGGAATGATACTCCGTACCCTGCATTGATACCGAGTGCTTCTGCGAGGCTCGGTGTTATGGATTCTATCCATGTATCAGGGGCGCCTTCTACGCTGAATGTACCTGAAGCATCAATAGTGGCGGTCAATCCTGCGGTATCAAGTAAATCTATTACGTTTCCTATCGTATCGGAAGCGGAAACCGTAATTGTGCCGTTATTTGTTGTAATATATCCGTCTCCTGTCATGCCGAGTGTTGACATTGCAGTGGCTGTAGTTGCGGCGGTTTGAACGGTTCCGTTTATAACATAACTGTTTTCAAATCCAAACAAATCCTGCAGATTTTGTGACATGGATTCGATACAATTACCTGGGCCAAATGTAAAAGTCATACGACCCGGTTCTCCCATCCCTATCGATATTCTCGGTTCTGAACTAATTGTATCTATAAAGTTCTGGATTGTATCTGTTGTATGAACAGTCACAGTCGCACCCATTTTTGTGACAATTTCACCGTCTTCTGTCAATCCCAACTGTGCAAATGTTGTAACTCTCGTTGCAGTAACTGTAATTGTTTCAGTTGAAGATTCGGTGATATTTACATTATACGATTCACCGTAGCCGGAATTTATACCGAGTATTGTTTCGAGGTTAGAGGAAACGGATTTCAAATAGTGATTTCCTGTCGGTGCAATAGTGACTTGACCGTTTTCGATGGAGGCGTTAAATATTTTATCGCCGTATGTAACCAAACCGGTTGCAAAGCAGTCGGTCAATGAGCCATTGTTCGGAGTAATCCCTGCTGCGTCTCCAGCAGTAGAATGAATATTTCCGGTTGTATAAGAGTTAGTAATAACACTACTCCCTTCACAATATGCTGCAATACCGCCTGCGCTACCGTAACCATTAATATTACCGGTCGTATAGCAGTTGCCAACCACGAGATCACCACTAACCATGCCGACCAGTCCGCCTGCGTCTTTATTTGCAACGATATCGCATTCGGAATAGCAGTGAGATATAGACAAGCGAGAACGATCAACACCGTATGTACCAACAAGCCCTCCTGCGCTATAACCTCCAATTACCGTCCCAGTGGTGTAACAGTTTTCAATAATAACTATTCCATCTCTAGCATTATCAGCTACACCTGTAACTAGCGCACCTGCATTGTCTGTTGCTTTCACATTTACTTCATCCAGCCCTAATTCCATAATCGTGCAGCCACGGCCAACATAACCAAACAAACCTGCATCTCCACTTTCGTTATTTGCATACAAACCGGTTATTTTATGCCCGTTTCCGTCAAATGTACCGCAAAATGCATTTCGCTCATCATTACCTATTGCAGTCCACCCGCCATATCCTTCGCGATCAGTATTTGCTGCACAAATTGAAGTTAAATCAAGGTCAGTTGTGAGGACAAAAGTTTTATCCGAGCAATTATCAGCTGTATATCCGTCTGTTCCGTTTACGATTTTGGCAAGCTCTGCCAGAGCTTCTGAACTCCCGATACCGATTGTTGTATTTCTCGAAATTGCACTTGCCAAATCTGCTGCATTTACGACAGTAATTTCAGGTCTATCAATGTTAAATTTTTTAATAAATCCGTTATTAGCGGCAGCCAAATCTTCAAGCTTGACTCCCTCTATTGTACCTGCAATGGCTGAAGTTGTGTATTTTTCTTCTATAACCTCATATTGAATTGCATCCATCAAGTATCCGAGAGTATCAGTAGCAGAAACGGTAATCGTTCCCATATCAGTCACAATAGTTCCTGTCGAACCTGACATACCGAGTTGAGCAAGAGTCATGGATGCATCAGCTGTTGTGTTGCCTGTTACAGAGTATGAGCTTCCTTCACCTGCATCTATTCCAAGTATGGAGGCAACTCCTGATGAAATATTTGTAATATAGCTTGTGTCATTTGAATTTCCGACAGTCAAGCTACCGTTTGAGAACGATGAAGTGATACCTAAAGAATTTATTTTTGAGACAACAGAACTTATTGTGTCAGTTGTATTTATAGTGACAATATTTCCGGAGTTATTTACGATAACCCCATTCTGATTCAAGCCTAATTTCGCCATAGTTGTAGCGCCGGTTGCAGTAACGGTTTCTGTCGTAGTATATGGGTCTTCAATATTTATACTATAGGTTTCATTGTAGCCGGTATTTATACCGAGGATTGATTCAAGGTTTGAGGTCATTGATTTTAGGTAATGACCTTCACTTTGTGTAATCGTGAGCTGACCGTTTTCAAATGTCACAGGTATTGCCTGTCCGATAGCGGATAAGTTTGCGAGCCAGCCTTCCATCTGCCCGCTTTCGATTGCAGTGCCGTCAGATTGCCCTTCAAATCCTATCATCAATTCTCCAGGGCGTGCTGCAGCGTCTTGGATATTCATTGTCCCGTTAGTTACTCCCTGTGGGTTAGTAAGTACTATTCCTCCAATAAAGCTCCCGACTTTATCATCTCCGGTAACTCTGCCTAAAGCAAATGCTAACCTGCTGCTTATTGGACCATAGGTCTTCATTATCTCTCCGACAAGGCCGCCGACCCAATTCGTGCCCGAAACATTCCCTGCTGCATAGCTTAATGAGATATTATTGGATGAATATCCAACCAGCCCGCCGGTATAGTTATTACCTGTGACATCCCCTGCTGCATAACATTTCATGGTGCTACCGTTGGTCCATCCTGCCAATCCGCCGGTATATTCTCCACCTGTGACATCCCCTGTTGCATGGCTGCCAAAGATGCTAGTCGGTGCATATCCTGCCAACCCGCCTGTATAGTCTTCACCAGTGACATCCCCTGTTGCATAGCTGTTTCGGATGCTACTTGATGCGTACCCAACCAAACCGCCGGTATACGCATCAATACCTGTAACATTCCCTGTTGCGTAGCAGTTTATAATGCCGGCACCCGTACCGTTATTGCCTACCAGTCCGCCGACTTGGGAGTCTCCTGATACATTTCCGGTGGCGTAGCTGTTAGTAACAGTAACGGATGTATACCCAACCAATCCTCCGGTTCTAAATTCACCCGTAACATTTACTGCTGAGTAGCAGTTCGTTACCTCACCTTGTGTTGCTTTTCCTGCAAGCCCGCCGGTATAGTTATTCCCTGTGACATTACCTGTGACGTAACAATTCGTGATATACAATTCTGACAAACCCACAAGAGCACCGGTATGGTCACAACCCGTGACATCAGCATCAATGACTGCAACGTTTTTGATATCAGAAGTTGCTAAGCCAAACAAACCTTGGTAATTTTCGTCAGCCTTATTTATATACAGTCCTGATATGGAGTGTCCGTTACCGTTAAATGTACCAGTAAATGAATAATCTTCTGTACCTATGGCTGTCCAGCCGCCGACACCTTCACCGTCAGTATTTGCGGCACAAATCGAAGTCAAATCAAGGTCAGTTGTTAAAACGAAGGTTTTTTCATAACAGTCTGTTCCTGAATTATTTAGAGCAGCCAGTTCAGCCAGGGCTTCCGCACTTCCGATACCGATTGTTGTATAAGTTGATATTGCACTTTCCAAATCTGCCGCATTTACAACAGTAATTTCAGGTGTATCAATTTCAACTTCTCCAATAAATCCGTTGTTAGCTGCAGCAACGTTTGCCAATGAAACGCCGTCTATTGTTCCTGCAATTGCTATTGTCGGGTCGCTTATGATAGATCCAGCCCAATCAGGCAAATCAAAGCCGGCAATTGCATCTATTGCATCTTGAACAGTATCGGTAGCTGAAACCGTATAGGTTCCGGAATCTGTTACCACAACTCCGCTTGTACCTGACATGCCAAGCTGTGCAAGAGTCATAGATGTGTCAGCTGTCACTCCGTTCAGAACATTGTATGAATCATGTTCACCTTCATCAATTCCCAGTACTGCGGAAATATCCGTAGAAATATTTGTTATATAATTACTGTCATTACTGTTTCCGACTGTTAGAGTGCCGTCGGTAAATTCTGCAGTTACTCCCAATGAACCTATTTTTGAAACAACAGATGCAATAGTATCGGTAGTTTCGACAGTGACGGTGTTTCCTGCGTTGTTTACGATTATTCCGTTTTGATTTAAACCAAGCTGGGACATAGTCGTTGCATTAGTTGCGGTAACTGTTTCCGTCGTAATATGTGAGCTGTATGTTTCTCCATACCCGCTGTTTATACCAAATAAAAGTTCGAGATTTGAAGACATGGATTTTAGATAATGATTGCCATCAGGTGAGATAGTTAATTCACCGTTTTCTAATGTTGTGTTAATTGCATTAATAACTGCGATATTTTCCAGCCAGCCTTCCATCTGCCCGCTTTCGTAAGATGTGCTACCTGCTCCCTCTCCACCTATTAAAGTTGCGTCTGCGCTTGATAGACTTGCAGCTGAATTTGAGATACTAACTGTATAAAAAGTGTTACCACTTGATGTATTATTTATATAACCAACCAGACCTCCGACATTATTTTCACCAAAGACTGCCCCGGAGGATAATATATTGCTCCAACTCATTGAGCTCCCCGAGAGACTGACTTGTCCTACCAGCCCGCCGACATTAGTTGTACCTGAAACATCCCCTGTGGCATAACTATTCGTGATGTAGTCACTGTTATTATAATAAATCTTCCCCACCAGCCCGCCTGTACTGTGTGTACCTGTGACATCACCTGTGGCGTAGCTATTCTTGATAGCAATACGACTGTATCCGGCCAGACCGCCGGTATTGTTATTACCTGTGACACTCCCTGTTGTGTAGCAGTTTGTGATGGTATAGCCATTCGCGGCCCCAAACAGCCCGCCGGTATTGTTATTACCTGTGACACTCCCTGTGGCATAACAGTTTTTGATGTTAATACTGTTATATGCTTGCCCTGCCAGCCCGCCGGTATAGTCTCCGCCTGTGACATCCGCTGTGGCATAGCTATGCTGGAGGTTATATGCTTGCCCTGCCAGCCCGCCGGTATAGTTATTACCTGTGACACTCCCTGTAGTGTAACAATTAGTAATAGTATTCCTACTATAGCTACTACTATAGCCCACAAGCCCGCCGGTATAGCTCCTGCCTGTGACGTCAGCATCAATGACGGCTACGTTTTTGAGCGTACCTGCATAAACATACCCAAAGAGACCTTGGTAATTTTCGTCAGCCTTATTTATATACAGTCCTGATATAGAGTGTCCGTTACCGTTAAAGTCTCCGTAGAATGCTGCGCCACTTTTACCTATTGCAGTCCACCCGCCATATCCTTCGCCATCGGTATTTGCGGCACAAATAGAGGCCAGGTCAAGGTCGGTTGTCAGAACTATGGTCTTGCCTTCGCAATTATTTGCAGTATAGCCGTCTGTCCCGTTTACAATTTTGGCTAACTCTGCCAGAGCTTCTGAACTCCCTATACCGATTGTTGTATAATTAGCAAGTGCAGCTTCCAAATCTGCCGCATTTACAACCGTGATTTCTGCTGTATTGGTAACAACTGTTGTAATAAATCCGCCATGCAGAGCGGTACATTCTTCCAATGACAAGCCGTTAAGCTTTCCTGCAGTTGATTCTACGGAACTAAACCAGTCTGTATAATATGAACCGTCAAGCATACCCATTACATCCTGCAAAGTATTTGTAGATGAAACGGTAAATGTACCAAAATCCGTTACGATTGTACCTGTTTCGCCTATCATGCCCAATTGTGCAAGGGTCATGGAAGCATTTGCAGTGACTCCGTTTTGAATCGAGTAAGAAATATTTTCTCCGTCATCAATTCCAATAACAGATGAAACATTAGAGGAAATGTTTGCTAAATAGTTTGCGTCACTTTCATATCCTATTGTCAACTCACCATCATTAAATGATGCGGTAATTCCGAGAGAACTTATCTTCGAAATAACAGCATTTATAGTGTCAGTAGTCTGTATGGTAACTGTATTTCCGGTATTATTTACAATAAATCCGCTCTGATTCAGTCCGAGCTGAGCCATAGTGGTTTCACCCGTAGCTGTGACTGTTTCAGTTGAACTAGTGTATGTAAGGGTGCTTGTTTGTGATATACCCGTCGTTACATTTGTATAAATCGTAGATGATATTGTTTGCCCAACATTGGTGGTTGAAACAATTGTATATGCCAAATCGTTCGTTTGCGTTGCTCCGATTGTCACATCAGTGTATATTGTAGCTCCGGTTATTGTTTGTCCGACTGTTGTCGTAGTTCCCGGAACATTATTTACGGTTGTATATGTTAGCGAACTTGTTTGTTCTACACCGTTAGTTACATTTGTATAAATTGTTGAACTGGTGACGGTTTGTCCGACGGTTGTCGTCGTTGAAGGAGTTACACTTATACTCTCGTATGTTAATGTCCCAGTGGTTTGTATTGTCGGGACAGATGTGTATTCTGTATATGTAATTTGCGTTCCTTCTATGCTGATTCCTTCTGTTCCGGCTGTTTGTGTCGTCACAACGCTTTGATAGCCGAGCACTCCGCTCGTGGTAACAATAGGAGAGGTTTCCGTAACAGTCGTTGATACCGTTGAAGTGTTGTAAATAGTATGATATACAATGCCGGCAGATGTCATTTCTTTACCGATTGTTACTGTCTGCGAGGTTACACTATCCGAAGTTACATACCTTCCGGTTATAGTTTCGGCAAAATTCATTATTGTATCAAAGTTTCCGCCTGTAACTCCCACAAATTCGGCATCAGTCAGTTGTAATTGTGAAGTTGCCGCATCGAAGTTCGCATCAATGCCGGCACTCCTTAGTGCGCTTACCAAGCCGGACATAGTCATACTTCCGTTTATCTCAATTTCAGTCTCCGTAGCCCCTGTAGCAAATGTAGCAGTGTAAGTTTCATTAGCCATCCCCAGTTGATTTAATGTAGTCGTCCCCTCTGCAGTGTGTGTGGTGACAGAACTTTCTCTCAATGCTTGAGATGTTGATGTAGCAGAGTCGATTGCACTTGGAGTTAGTGTATCAGAACCGAAAAATACATTTAAAAAGTTTGATGCACTTCCTTCAGGTACACCTTCAGTAGTATAAGAACCACCGGTTAATGTCAAAACCCCGGTTGTATTATCAAATTCTGCACCTAATCCTAATCCTCTTATTTGAGAAACCAATTCATTTATTGTTGAATTTTCGTTTATAACCAAATTATGGACTGTATCGGTTGTATCGGTAACTTTTATAGTACCGCTTGTTACAGCTGTAGATAAATCCTTCAGTTGTGTAGCACCTGTAGCACCCGTTACTGTCGTAGTTGTGACAGTTAATGCACTACCGGTGACAATTGCCGGAACTCCGGTGTATTGAAGTCCGAATGCTGATTCAACATCAAATGTTCCCCCTGACATTATCCAACCGTCATCAATGCTTAAAACTCCAGTATTTTCATTGTAACTTACACTCAATCCGGCATCGTTCATCATTCCGACCATATCATTAATTGTCGTTGATGTTCCGACAGTTATTATTGATGAATTACCGTCAGCATCTTTTACGTTGATTGTTTGATTACCATCCAGTATGACTCCGTCAAGATCTTTTAACAGTGAATCAAGCTGCGCCATGGTCGTTTGAGAATAAACAGTTTGATATGTTAATCCTTCAGACTCCTGAGTTTGAGTGGCAATATTAGATGAGGATAATCCAAAATGCTCAATTAATCCGGTTGTACCGTCATTGGTGATGTTAGCATTAGTAATACTGAATACTCCATCATTAAAAGTAGCTTCGATCCCCTCACTCCGCAGTACAGAAACCAATGACCCAATTGTATCGTTTTCATCTAAAGTAACTTCATAATCACCGTTTGCGGTACTTATTGATATTGTACCAACTGATACTCCCAAATCTGAAAGCAGCGTTTCATTTGTAGCTTGATGGTATTCTTCATGAGAACCCTCTATTTTTAGTTGCTCTCCCGTATATCCGTAATTTATATCGCTAATATTTAATTTACTTAAAATGTTTGTATTCCCGATATCTCTTATATCACCTACATTTACGTCTATTGAGAATATACCTGTTTCGTTATTGAATTCTGCATTAATCCCCGCAGCATGCAGCTTGCCTAAAAACGAGCTCATTGTTTCGTTTTCGCTTATAGATATTCTGCTCGTGACGTCGTCATGGTCGATTTCTATATCGCCGGCT
The DNA here is from genome assembly GCA_016287985.1 of Candidatus Gastranaerophilales bacterium. Taxonomy (GTDB): domain Bacteria; phylum Cyanobacteriota; class Vampirovibrionia; order Gastranaerophilales; family Gastranaerophilaceae; genus CAG-196. The sequence continues at coordinate 11,588 of JAEEXX010000009.1, read as the reverse complement.
GTGATGCCTGTCTCAGGGTTAGTTCCATATCCTATCCCGATGTTTGAAAATGAAGAACTTGTCGTAGCTTGAGTTGTAGAAACAAGCGTTGTTTTGTAGCGATAACCACTCTTTACTTGTGTCCTTGTAGCAATGTTATTTACCTTTACAGCGTAATTCCCCTCAGCAGCAGTAGATTTGGCAGTAGCAGAAAGAACAGCAGCATTTGTTACTTCCGCTATTTTTTTTGAAAAGATATCCATATTTGAAACTTTGAATTTGGAATCCGTTATCTTTTCTAATGAAGCACGAAAAGATGCAAATATCGAACGTATCCCTTGCAATGTTGTTTGTGCAGCAGCAATTTCGGTTTTTTGATTTTCAAGCGTAGTAACTTTAGCCTGGCGCAATCTCGTCAGGGATGTAACCCATGTTGATGTATCTAATCCGGATGCAAGTCCGCTGAATGATATAGACATACTAATCCTGTATTTTACTACTGCTTGTTCTAAAGTGCGCTGTTCGTAAACTCGTTTTTACGTTTGTCTCGTACCGGGGTAAATCCTGTGATAATTGTACGAATAACACTTTCTCTTTGCTACAAATATAATTCTTACATTGCTACTTTATATACTTATTATAGCATATTATATATTGCTCCGCAAGTGTTAATTTCAAATTTTTAAATAAATTTTTAATTTGCAATATGTACTCTTTTTTGCTAATATTTAAACGTAATCAGTTAGAGAGAAGGAGTTTTATTTATGGGAATAATGTCCGGTAAGAAAGGGGTGATATTTGGAGTCTCAAATACTCATGGGATTGCATAGGGTATAGCCGAACAACTATATAAAGAGGGAGCAGAAATCGCTTTTACGTACGCAGGCGAGGCTATGGAAAAAAGGGTTAAGCCTATTGCTGAGGGTATGAATGCAAAAGTGATAATGAGCTGTGATGTTACAAAAGAAAATGAAGTCGAAGCAGTTTTTAAAGAATGTGCTAAAGTGTACGGGAATTTAGATTTTGTTGTTCATGCAGTTGCGTTTGCACCGAAAGAAGCTTTAATGGGTAGATTTGTTGATACTACCAAAGAAGCTTGGGATATTGCAATGGGTGTTAGCGCATATTCTCTTGTTACAGTTTCAAAATATGCAGAACCGGTTATGAATGAAGGCGGTTCTATTTTGGCGCTAACTTATTTAGGTTCTGTTCTTTCCGTACCAAGTTATAATGTTATGGGTGTTGCAAAAGCAGCATTAGAGTCCTCAATGAGATTTCTTGCTGTTGATTTAGGCCATAAAGGTATACGTGTAAACTGCTTATCTTCGGGCCCGGTTAAAACGTTAGCTTCGATGGGAATAAGCGGTTTTTCAAAAATGTTAAAAGCAGCTGTTTTAAGGGCGCCTTTAAAGAAAAATGTTTCACTTGAAGATGTTGGAAAAGCAGGATTATATTTGGCATCCGACTTGTCGAGCGGAACAACCGGGGAAGTTATCTACTGTGATTGTGGCTGCCACTCGGCATATGCTTCGGCTGAAGAAATGGATATTTTATCATCTGCAGAATAATAAGGAATTTTGTTATGAAAAGATTTTTACTGTTAGTTACTTTGATTGTATTAAGTATAACCGATGTAAGTGCTGCTGTTAGTTTTTCAAACGCGCTGGCAAATAATGATAATAAACCAATGGCTGTTTTAGTGTATGCTGATTGGGCTGATGGATACCAAAATGCGTTACTTCAGTTTAGAAGAATTCAAAAATCGTATGGAACGTCTTTTGATTTTGTGGAATTAAACATCACAAAAAAAGAAGCTAAAGAATATTCTGACAGGTTTAAAATTATGGCAGGGCTTCCTTATGTTATGTTGTATAAAACGAAATGTAAAAAAGCCAGATATTTGGATAAAAAATGTACGGCAAGTTATTCTTGTGTAGATTCTAAAATGCAGACATTTATCAAGTAATATAAAATATAAAGTTTTGTTTCATATAATCGTGTCATAAATTAACACTTTTCGTGTTAAGTGATATAATTCTAAATATACGATAATATATCATTGTGTGTAGCATTTTGTTTGGAAAAGGAGAAATTATGAGAATTCAAGCTATTAACACAGCTTATGACTGCAGGCAAAAAAATCAAAACAGTTCTTTCAAAGGTATTTGGGGGCGTCTCGGAGTAAATTACTTGGATGAAACACTTTATCACTGTGCGGCTTTCTATCCTTGTGTAGATGGTACAAAGGAGCTTGTAACTAAATTCTACAAAGGTTCAACTTGTGAAGTCATGGTACCGAACGGAATGACAGTTGCAGAAGGTCGTGCAGCATACGATTTTTTATCAGGAGTTGTAAAAAATACTGAAGGTTATAATGCCGGCAAAAAACTGCTGAAGTTTATAGAATCACTGACTGCAAATGACAATAGGTATAAGCATATTCCATTATTCTTAGAAAAGGAAGATTGTGCCGATGTAAGTAAGGAGCGCATGCCGTTAACAATATCAGGTGTCAGTGCAAAATTGTATGAATATGCTCAAAAGAATCATTTGATACAAGAATCAGCAAAAAGTAATCCTGATGAGGTTCAAAGTAAACCTATGACTGAGGCTGAATTATGGGAAATGATTAAAAGAACAGGTGTTGCATAAGAAAAATAAAAGAAAAAATACCGATGGTCGAAAACCATCGGTATTTTTTTTATGTATATATATCTATTTATTTGGCATTTGTTTTTGTTTTTTGTTTCCAATCCATAAACAACCCAAGTACGCAAGTATACCGCTCCCCAATATTAATTCACCTTTCATATGGTCTTTGTTTGTTTTTTCATTTTGTATCTCAGTACTTTCTTTTCGGAAAACATCATTTTGTAATCCTTGAGCTTTTGAACTTGTCATTGTGGACATCAATAGTCCTGTTCCAAGCATTATTGTGGCCAGTTTATGTGAAACATTTGCGCCGATTCCATTAATTTTCATAATACACACCTCCAATATATTTAAAAATTAGCATACAAACAAAAATCTGTAAATAATTGTTTGGTGATTGTAAACGTATCTTAATAATACTCAATCTTATCTATAATGTTTATTCTAATAAAATATCATCCGTAAGGACTATTGACAAATTGACCCAATGATTTTAATCTTACAATGTGTGAATTTCTCCCAGAATATAAATAGCAAGGAAAGGATTTATTATGAGAGTATATCCTGTTACCGTTGCTCCACAGAGAGTAGTGTCAAATCGAAATTGTAAAAAATGTAATTCAACTCCGGTTGTTCAACCATCTTTCAAAGGATGGAAGGCTGGTGCTGGTGCTGCAATTGGCGCAGGCTTGGGACTTTTTCTTGGTACTGTTTTAAGTGGCGGTTTATTAGCACCTTTATTTGTAGCTGAAGTTGGTACATTTGCGGGTGCTGTTGCCGGTTCATCCCAAGAAGGGGGCAGTGATTCCGAATACACAGATATGGATACAAGCTATAGAGATTACTAATAGCTAAGAGGAATGTACCATTTTAGAGCAACATTCCTAAGACCGGAAAATTAGTTTGGTTTTAGGGTTTTAACGTTTTGAGGATCTTTTGCAGTAAATTTACTAAAAAATTGTGAGCATTTTGTGAGCATTTTAATAAAAAATAAACACAAAAATATGCGCCTGGCGCGATTGTCTTGCTCACTCGCATTAAACGGCAATTCTGTGTTTTGCCATAGTGATTGCATCACTTGGCAAAAACACTCCAGCCTCTGCTCGTTCGCGCTCGAACGCAAAAGCATTTTCATCTTAGCCAAATGACCATAAAAAAAGAAAGTCAGGTGACTTTCTTTTTTTATGGTGCGCCTGGCGCGATTCGAACGCGCGACCTCTCCCTTAAAAGGGGATTGCTCTACCGACTGAGCTACAAGCGCATGCTACTATTAAAATTTTCAGCTAATTGACCTTTCAGTCACAAGTACGATGTTATCAAGAACAAAATTTAGTGTCAAGATATCTAAACACCTTTAAGTTCCTTGATGATTTTTCGAATTTCTTCTGAGACATCCGATTCATCATTTATATTTTCGCTTACAAGTTTTGAAAATTCGGCTTTTTTAAATTCATGTAAACCTTTTGTTTTAAATATTTCTTCCAATTTTTTTGCTGTAGGTGTTTCTGCGATTAAATCTTGCTCGCTGATTGTAAGAAAATTTTCAAAATGTTTGTTGACGGTTTTAACAATAAGCTTTGTGGGCAGTAAATCTTCAAATTCTCCGCACGAAACGAGATGTATTTTATCAATTTTTCTTAATTTTGGTTTTATTTGATTAATATTCTCTTCAGCATCTTTGTCCAAAAGTACAAAAATCGGGAGTTTAACTTCCGCAATTAGTTTGTAATACATTTTTACAACCTGATTTTTCCCGCCGGCGGGAATTACGTGGATTCCTGATTTATTAAAATCTTCTCCCAAGAATTCAGCAAATTTCGGAAGCAGAATTTCTTCAGTTATTCCTTCCGCAAGTATCAGTTTCTCAATAGGGTATTTTAAAGAATACTTTTCACGTAAATTTTTAAAATCAGATTGCTCGGTAGAAATTATTTTTAGCCACTTCAGATTAATGGGGCAGTCATTTGGAATTAAACTTATTGCACTTTTATAATCAAATTTATTATTCAGTAACTCTTGAATTTCCGAATTATTTATGAAAACTGTATTTTCATAGTTTTGCAAAAAAGTGTTAATACTGTAGTCGTTATTATTGCAAGAATTCACAAAAGACAAAACACTTGAATTAAAAATTCCTTCCACCAGTTTCGTCAGTTTTACAAAATCAAGTTTTTCAATATCAGTTTTTTTAAATTTCGGGTCTATTAAGCATGAGGTAAGTATATCAGTATATACTCTTAAATACTTATCTTTTGTATATTTAAACCTCGTTAGCCTGTCTAATGATATGAGAATTTGTTCTTTTGTTAAATTTTTATACTTCATCAGGACAATTATAACATATTAATACTTTGTTAAAAATTTCTTGTTTTAACCAAGATTTAACATATATTTACCACTTTGCACAAGGAACAATTTTCCTCTATAATGAAGAAAATGAGAGGAGAGGGGTAAATGTATTTAGAGAAAGTTAGAGCTATTGATCCTGAACTTACAGGATATATTGAAGAAGAATTACATCGTCAGCAAACGAATATAGAACTGATTGCAAGTGAGAACTTTACATCGCCTGCTGTTATGGAAGCTTGCGGAACTATTTTGACAAACAAATATGCGGAAGGTAAACCTCACAAGCGTTATTACAACGGATGTGAAGCTATAGATAAAGTTGAAGAATTGGCACAGAAACGGGCATGCGAGCTTTTCAAAATGGATCATGCGAATGTCCAGCCGCATTCAGGCGCTCAGGCTAATATGGCTGTGTTTATGTCTGTTCTAAAACCGGGTGACAGAGTCCTCGGAATGGATTTATCCAACGGAGGGCATTTAAGCCATGGTTCACCTGTAAATTTTTCCGGATTATTCTTTGATGTAAAAAGCTATGGAGTTGATGAAAACGGAAATATTGATTATGACGACGTTCGCAAAATGGCACTTGAGCATAAGCCAAAACTCATTATTTGCGGTGCCAGCAATTATTCAAAAATAATTGATTTTAAGAAATTTAGAGAAATTGCAGATGAGGTTGGTGCTTATTTACTTGCCGATATCGCTCACATTGCAGGACTAGTCGCGGGTGGTGTTCATCCTTCTCCGGCAGGTTATGCACATTTTGTAACGACTACAACACATAAGACCTTAAGAGGGCCAAGAGGCGGTATTATTATGTGCGATGAAAACCTCGCTCAACAGCTTGATAAAGCAGTTTTCCCGGGATGTCAGGGCGGACCGTTGGAACACATTATTGCAGGAAAAGCTGTTGCATTAAAAGAAGCCATGCAGCCGGAATTTAAAGAATATGCAAAACAAATTGTTAAAAATGCCAAGGCTTTAGCGCAGGGACTTATGGACAACGGTTTAGACATTGTTGGCGGGATGACAGAAAATCATTTGATGACTCTTGATTTAAGAAAAACAGGCAAAACCGGTAAAGATATGGCAAATGTGTTAGAGCGGGTCGGGATTACTGCGAACAAAAATACTGTTCCGAATGATCCGCAAAGTCCTTTTGTTACAAGCGGTATCAGATTAGGTACACCTGCTATGACGACAAGAGGCTTTAAAGAAAACGATATGAAGGAAGTTTCAAGAATTATTGCAGAAGCTATCAAAAATTCTGACAATGATGAAATTTTGGCAAAATTAAGAGCGGATGCATTAAAGCTTTGTGAAGCACATCCGCTGTACTAGGGGTAAATATATTTTGATTCTTGAACAAATTATCAGATTGATGTTAATAAAGAAAGGTTGAAATGTTATTTAAACTTACGCAGGCGCATATAATAGGAGCATTTGTTTCTTACTTATTGGGAGTATTCATAGTACCTTTTGTAATTGAATTTTCACAAAAAGAAGGACTGGTAGATGTTCCCAACGAAAGGAAAATACATAAAAATCCAATTTCAAGATTAGGTGGAATTGCAATTTGGTCAAGCACAATGCTCACATTTTTATGCTTAGTCCTTTTAAGCTATTACCCATACGGAAGTTTACTTTCCGGAATTTTGCTTGGCGGTTCCTTAATGTTTCTTTTAGGGTTAGTAGACGATATTTATAATTTAGATGCGAAATTTAAATTATTGATACAGCTTTCTATTGCTACTATAGTATATCTTTTAGGTGTAAAAATAGATACTATATTCAACCCGTTTGGAGGTAATCCTTTTCAATTGGGAATACTTTCGTATCCGATAACACTTTTATGGATTGTGGGAATATCAAACGCTGTCAACTTCATAGATGGTGTTGATGGACTAGCAGGCTCGGTTATTACGGTTAATTCGATAACTCTTGCTATAATCGCTGTTGCTGTAACTCCTGCCCAGCCAATAACTGCACTGATTGCTTTTATTTTGGCCGGTTCAATGCTTGCATTTCTTACCTATAATTTTAATCCTGCAAAAATATTTATGGGTGATTCAGGTGCTTTATTTTCCGGATTTTTGCTTGCGACACTCTCTATTGCGGGTGTCATGAAGGGCGCTACTCTTGCTATACTCCTTCCTTTTATTGTGCTTGCAGTCCCTATTATGGATATTACTTATTCGAGTTTACGCAGGATTATGAAAGGTAAGTCCCCTTTTGTGGCAGATGCCGAACATATCCACCATAAGCTTTTGAAAGCTGGTTTTTCGCAAAAAATAACCGTTGCAATTTTGACGTCAGTCGCCATCGTAGGAGGTGCGATTGCAACATATTTTACAGGCGCAATTAAACACTATTTTGCATATATTGGCGTTTTGCTTTTGATAATGATTGTTTTAAGTGCAATTAGTGTTATAACCAAGTCGAATAAAGACGAATAATCGTTATTCAAACAAAGCCTTGATAAATTCATTCGATTCAAACGGTTTTAAATCTTCCATTTTTTCTCCAACGCCGACTAGTTTAACAGGAAGTCCGAGGTTTTTGGCTATAGCTAATACAATTCCGCCTTTTGCAGTTCCGTCGAGTTTGGTAAGCGCTACGGCTGTTAAATTTACACACTCTTTAAACACTTGTGCCTGCTGTAATCCGTTTTGTCCGGTATTGGCATCAATTACAAGAATACTTTCTCTTAAGCAGTCAGGGGCATTTTTATCTACTACCGTTTTGATTTTTTGCAATTCTTCCATCAGGTTAAATTTATTCTGTAAACGTCCGGCTGTATCTATCAGAAGAACATTATAACCCTCATTTATACCTTTTTGAATTGCTTCATAGACAACTGATGCCGGATCTGCTTTATCTCTTCTGACTATATCGGCGCCGGAACGTTTCGACCAAATATCGGCTTGTTCCTCAGCTGCTGCTCGGAATGTATCTCCTGCGGCCACAAGAACTTTTAATCCACGTTCTTTAAACATATATGCCATTTTACCGATAAGCGTTGTTTTACCTACGCCGTTTACACCTGTTATAAAATAGATATTTAGTTCATTTTCTTTGAAATTAAGTTCACATGAACCAGCAGTAGCAAGTGTTTTTAAAAATTCTTCTTTCAAATATTCTTTCACTTGCGAAGGTTTAATTTTTGTCTGAGAACGCAGCTTGTCCGTAAGTTCGGATGCATAACCGACTCCAAGGTCAGCAGAAATCAGAACGTCTTCCATATCATCAAGAACGAAATCCGAAAATTCCTCTTCGTCCCCAACGGTATCAACAACATTTCCAATTAGCGATTGAGTGGTTTTTGTAATAGTGGATTTTAATTTGTCAAAGAGATTAAACAAATCTATTTTACCCCTTATCCCTTAAGTCCGTTTTCAAGAATAACTTTAGCGATTATACCGTTAACAAACGACGAAGAATCATCAGTAGAGTATTTTTTAGCAAGTTCAACGGCTTCATCAGCAACTACTTTAATAGGAGTTTCTTTAATGTATAAAAGTTCCGTAATTGCAATTCTTAAAATATCTTTATCTATTTTAACAAGTCTTGAAATATCCCAGCCGTTTGAATATTTTTGAATTTGAGCATCAACTTCTTTGCTATGTTCTTTAAACATTGATGCGATTTTTATCGTATAGTTTTTAACATCTGAATTATTTTCCAATGTTGTAAATTCTGCTATTTCAAGCGCAAGAATTGCTTTTTCTGCAACATCAAGCATTGAATCAACTTTGGCAATCATTTCATCTGTCATTGGAATTTGTACGGGTTTATTTTTAGCTCCAATCGGACGTGAAAGATTTGATTCATGCTCCGCTTCATAATCTTCGAGCATACTTTTTATGTCAATCAGAGAGCCTATTGTAAGCTTCAATTCTTCAGATGCGGATTCTGAAAGAATTCTAACGGATTTAAGCATTATATCTTCAAAATCTGATTTTGAATACTTTGAAATTTCTTTTTCAAATTGTGAAAAAAGTATAAGCGCTAATTCTCTTGATGCACGTCTAGCTTGCATGATGTTCTCCTTATTAATGTTTGATAATATAATACCACGAATAAATTATTATTTTACATTTTTATGTCATTGCGATAACATAAGATAAAAGGGAGATATTTTATGAAAGCACAGTTGGAAAATATTTATAATTCAGCAAAAAATGACTTGGAAAAGGCTGCAAGTATAAATGATTTAGACGAAATTCGTTTAAAATATTTGAGTCGCAAAGGGGAGTTTAACGCCATCAAAAGAGGATTAAAAGATTTATCTGACGAAGAAAAAAGAGATGTTGGCGCATTTGCAAATAAAATTAACGAAGAGCTGGAAAAACTTATTCAAGAAAAACATGAAAATTTTTATAGTAAAGAATTAAATGAAAGATTGAAGAAAGACAGGATAGATATAACTTTAACTGGTAAACAAGTTCCTATGGGTAAAGTTCACCCGCTTACACAAACCACAAATGAAATTGTTTCTATATTCCAAAATCTGGGATTTTCCGTTGTCGATCCGATTTTATCTCCCGAGGTTGAGACAGAATATTATAATTTTGATATGTTGAATGTACCAAAAGATCATCCTGCAAGGGATGTACAGGATACTTTTTACTCAAAAATAGCGAGTAATGTGGTATTGAGGAGCCAAACTTCAGGTGCACAAATACACATCATGGAGAATAAGAAGCCTCCTATAAAGTTTATTGCACCAGGGCGTGTTTATAGAAATGAGAACATTAATGCCAGAAAAAATAATTTCTTTCATCAAATAGAAGGTTTATATGTTGATAAAGATATAACGTTTGGTGATTTAAAAGGTGTTTTGAATGAATTTATCCGGCAATATTTTGGTACTTCGCGCCCAACAAGATTTAGAAGTAGTTTTTTCCCGTTTACGGAACCATCTGCAGAAGTTGATGTTCAATGTATAATGTGTCAGGGAAAAGGATGTAGAACTTGCAGCGGCACAGGTTGGTTAGAAATCTTAGGTTGCGGTATGGTTGATGTTAACGTGCTAAAAGGTGTGGGAATTGACCCTGAAATATATACGGGCTTTGCTTTTGGAATGGGTGTCGAGCGTCTTGCTATGTTAAAATATGCTGTTGATGACATAAGACTTTTCTTTAATAACGACAAAAGGTTTTTAGAGCAGTTTTAGGTTTAATCTTAATAACAAATTCCTCTGTTTAACGGATTTTACTTAATTAACATAATGTTAATATTAGTATGTCAAGCATTCGGAGGGATTTTTATTGTACGCTTACGAACAGCAAGTACGGCGAACTGATATTTATGCGGTGCCTAATCACTACAAGTCCGCAAAGAAAGCATTGCCTGCAAAAAAAATATCCCGCAGGAAAACGCTCCATAAAAAATCCAACCCGATTGTAGAATTTTTCAGGCTTGTTGTTACGCTTGCTTTTTTATTTTCATTCGGTATTTTTGTACTTCCGCATTCATACAATACTTTAGTTAAACAAGTAGTCTATCCGAATAAACTTAATACGACTTTGGGATATCAAAATAATATCGGAAAAGAAAATCCCGCATATAATACATCTGTAAATTTGTACAGTTTGGCAAATCCCTCAACAAATTACGTACACAACAGCATATTTGATAATCAGCTGTTGTTGACACCAACAATACAAAAAGTTCACAGTGAAGTAACAACAATGTATCATACAAGTGAACTTGCTGAATTAAAAAATCAGTTAAAAACGCTAATGGAACAGTATAAAACAATAAAACCATCTGTATATGTTTGGGAGTATGACCAAGGTCAATATGTTGATATTAATTCGCAGGAACTTTTTCCTGCAGCCAGTATAATTAAAATTCCTGTTCTTGTCAGAATGTTTAAATCTATAGAGGCTGACCAGTTCACTATATACGATGAGATGAAAATGACCGAACAATATCGTTCATCCGGTTCCGGTAATATGCAATATTTACCGGCTAATACATCTTATACAATGGATTATTTGGCAAAAGTTATGATTCAGGATTCCGACAATACTTCAACCAATATGCTAATGGCAAAAATGGGCGGAATGGAAGATATTAATGCAGGACTAAGAGATTGGGGGATTTCCACTACTTATGTGAGGACATGGCTTCCTGATTTAAACGGCACAAATAAAACAACTGCTGCTGATTTAGCTAAAATATTATACAATTTGGATAATCCCGGTTTTTTGAATATTAATTCAAGAGAATACATAATTGATTATATGAGCCATGTGAAGAATGACCGATTAATTCAAGCAGGACTTGGCGAGGGTGCTTTATTTATCCATAAAACAGGCGATATAGGTACAATGCTAGGAGATGCGGGAATTGTATTCGCACCGAACGGCAAAAAATATATTGTTGTGATTCTTGCCCAGCGCCCATATAATTCTCCTCTGGGTAAAGATTTTATTGTTAAAGCTTCCTCATTAATTTATAAAGCGATTGTAGGGTAAAAAACGAAAAATTTAGCATTCTTCTAAATTATATATTACTTCCTCTTGAATGTTTTTATACTTTCGGGTTATTATAATATAAATAATAAGTTCTGGAGTATAGTTTTGAGAAAAATCCAATTA
>JAEEXX010000091.1 GCA_016287985.1 Candidatus Gastranaerophilales bacterium | reverse complement strand
TCTGTTACTTGATTTTTTATTTGATCAGGCGTTACTCCTTTATCTCTGTACAAAGCAAGAAATACTTCTCTTTTTGTCAAAGATAACTGTGACAGTTGCTCACGTTCCTTCTGTTTATGTTCCTGCTCATAATTTGGATTAATAACTACATCCGAACCATTCCAAATGTAATGGTCAATGTTATTATAAATTTCTTCCGTTACATCATAGTTTAGTATATCATCATTCAATATGGGACACTGTCCGACTCCGTTTATTTGATTATTTTTTATAAATGCATAATATTTCATTTGTAGCTCCTTCCCTATGAACTAAATCCAAGTCTGCGATAACCTTTTACATAAAGATTGTATGTTCCTGTATACCCGCTGTTGGCACTAATCGTAATTGTTCTATCCGTTCCGACAGGTAAAACTATATTTCCGGCTCCTGTTAAATTGCTGTTGGTTCTGGTTCTTGCACCACAAATAAAAATACCGCCCAATATACTGCTTGATACGGTTACATACAAATAATTTCCTGTGGCAGTACCGGTTTGGCATGAACAAGAGAGAAAAACTTCATAATTATAGCCGTCATTAGGTAAATAATTCTCTAAACTATATAATACATCGTCAGTAGTCGGATACGTTCCGGCTTGAGCTAGTGAAATATTGCTTTTCACCCACTTTCCGCATACATAATTTGTATCTAATAATTTTACTGCATTGCTAAATTTGGCAGAAATTATTACACCGCTTGCATCTGTCGCATAATTACCTACTACAACAAACTCGCTTCGAACACCGGTACTTTCGACATAATTAATATTTTTAACAGGGTCGTAAGACAAGTACCCTTTTACTAAAGAATTTGTATCATATTTTATGCTACCTGTATCAGAGATATATGAAGATAAATCCGCAAGAACAATCCCGGATGAAACTATATTTGTATTTTTCAGAGTTCCGTTATCATTCCTGCCATTAGGGATAAGAACTACTATTCCTTTATCAGCCCAAAGGATTGAACCTATATATCCGAATCCGTTAAATAGCTGCTTTACTTCGGCGACATCATAAGTGGAATCAGATTCCGTAAGCATTAAAGGTAAAGTACATACACATTCCTGAACAGTGCTATTATTCTTGAATTTCACTAAATTTTCAGATGTATTATAAAGTACAGCCGTACTATCCGTTGCCGAGCTGTCCGAAGAAACACTCACAGCGTTCAAACAATTTATCAGAGAAACTGTATTTTCATCAAATTTCAATATTAAGTCTTTGACAGCCACTGCACCGCCTTCACTTGAAGCAAAAACAATATCTTCCTGCAATTCCACCCAAACATAGAATCTATTGTTTGTACTATCCCAACATGTATCATAAACATTCAAACTTTCGTTGATGAACGTATCACCGACTTCTACGTCTGAAGATTGGTCAGTCATTCCGTAGGGAACAATAACAACAGATCCTGACTTTATTGTTAAAGTACCATCTTCAAGTGTATATTTTATTCTTTGCGGTATTTCTAAAAGACAATTTGATATTTTTTTATTTAAATTGGCTGTAATATCATTTTCTGTTGCTTTTTCACCAATCATATTGACAAGTGAAGTTTCTAATTCTTCCAACGCACCCTCTGTAACACCGGAATTGGTCTCTACATAATATCTGGTGGAATCAAGAAGTTCTTTTGCCTCATTTTTATATTGTTCTGCCAATTCCGCATAATATTTTGATTGATTATTAGATACATTGACATAAGCTCGTTGAGATGAATTTGATAAATAAATATCCGGCAAATAATAATTACCGTAATTATTACACTGACCCATCAGTTACCCCCTTTACTTTTCTTGGATAGACTACAATTTTATTTAAAGTACCGTAAGTACCATTTGAGATGAATAAAGTATCTTCAGTCGAAGAATTATTCATACATACTTTAAGACCGTAATAGTAAACTTTATACGGTTTATTTTTCGGCACAGTGAGCAAATCGGTGAACTCAGGCGTCAAAACAAACATAACGTCTTCAGAACTTCCGGATGAAACCTGTAATTCGGAACCAACAGGGTTTCTATTCTCATCTTGCACTGCAAAATACACCGTACAATTTAAATCTTTGTTCAAACCGTTTAGAACAAGTTCACCGCTATCACCCTGATAGAGAAAAATTGTTCCTTCATCATCTATATGTAACATTTTCATTCCTTTCCGCCATATGGCACTAATTAAAATCCGGAAACACTTACCGAAGCAATCGGTACAAAGTATGCTTGCTTTAAAGACAATGAGACAGAAAGAGTATCGTTCTTTTGTACAGGAATTATTGTCAGTTCTGATGCATTATCATAAGCATTATTTCTGTGTTTTAAATACATTGACACACCGTTTATTGTAATCAATCCGCTCTCAGCGGAATCCGGAATTAACATTACATAGCCGTTTGAAGCAGGTACATAATTTTTTCCGGTCGTAATTGTAATTCTACGACACCCTAACCAATTTGGAAGCATATTTGATTTGGCAACTAATTCTTTTATCTTGGTTCTATATGTCTCAATTTTTTGGTTTAGTGTCGATATCTGACCATCAAGACTGCTTGAAATAGTATTAATTGTTGAGTTAATAGTTGCAATATTCGCCAGTATTGATGATATAGAAGTATTTATACCTGCATTTGCTGTTGTAATTTTTTCGTCTAAGTAAGAAAAATTATTATTTAGTGTTTCTGAACTTGCCAAAGCCCCATATTCAATATTTGTTATCGGCATTATTTTTTCCTCCGTTAATAACTACATCATATATTTTGTCAATTTTTGCCTGCATTGCAGTTAATTGACTCCTCAAATCATTATATTCTTCTTTGTTTGTATAAGTTTGTGAAATATCACTCAATATCTCTCTGTGTTTAACCTCCAATTTTTCAGGTGTAACAAAAAGGTTATATTGGAAAATAAGAGCAATTCCTACCAAACCAACCGGAAGATATTTTTGTAGGTAATTATCCATTTTTCACTCCTCAATCTAACCGGCTGCCAACATTGCAAGCTGTGTCGCTAGCTGCAACATCGGTCCCATATCAAAACTGTTATTTGAAGCTGTCTGTGTCTTAGTTGCATTCCCTTGACTTGTCGACAATGATTGACGTTGTGTATCATTCAAAACATTATAACCATTCATATACATAAGCAAAAGATTTGAAAGCATTGAGGCAGTATCTTTTTGAGAATTTGCCAAAAGCTCTTGAGCATAATTTGATATTTGACCGGCATTATTTTGAACTAAATTGTTATATAAATTAGTAGCTTGGGAAGATCGAATCATATTTCGCTGTGAAAGAGGATTGATAATATTATTCTCAAGTGCCGCTAATGAAGACTTGTTCAGTTCATCCGTAAACGCATTCATTTTGGCTCTATTGGTTTTAGAATTGAGTGTTGGATTTAAATATTCATTTAATAGCTGATTCATATTCTTGTTAACAAAAGTGTTAATTGTATTTAAAGCGGTTCCTTTATTAAAAACGGAAGCTGTTCCTTTGTTATTTGTACTGCTCGTCACATATGGATTTACCGTAGTAGTATTCCCATAAACTGTTTTGTTTGTTGTTTTTTTAGATTTTTTACCCATAAAATTCCTTTCCGGAGCTAAGCTCCTACTATGACTTCACTTTAATTTTTCCAAATTCAATATTATTTATACAAAAATTTTGGCCTATCGTTTTTGCATAAAAACTTATTTGTAAAGTTTGAAAGTACGACGCAGGCAGAGTTTTTATCGAAGTAATCTTTTCCGGCGGATAATTCGTTAAATCCCAATTACCAATGTCATAATAAAGTACATTTCCCAGAGACTTTGATGTCAAATGCCTCATTTTAGCCGTTTGTATATCATAATTTTTTGTATATTCCACATAAAAATCATTTGAATAATACATATTCATCGACACTTTTGGAGAATATGCCAATATTTTTAAAGAACTATTTATTCCTAAATTTAGCGGAGCACATTTATAAAAAGCTTCAATAAATTCACCATCAAATGTTAATGAAGAATATTCTTCATATATTTTCTTACCGGCAGAATAAAGTTTTCCTTGAATGACATTCAAACAATATATTTTTTGGGATTTTCGCTTTACCCAACAACGACGTAAGTAATCATAAATAAGAACTATGGAGTAATTTTCATCGTTTGAAGGTAGTAAAAACCAAACCTCATTTCTATCAGAAGTAACAACAGAAATGGTTTTTATATCATCTGTCAAGGAAGAATTTATCGAAAATAATTCCGGTTGAATATCTATCGCAATATTTTCACCAAGAGTTTTATCACCATTAATAACCTGCCTGAAAGAAAAAATACCTTTTTTTGTATTGTCATAAAAATACAATTCAGTTCCATGAAAGACTAGAGAATTTATGCCGGCACAACCGCCGGGTGAATCAAAAGATTTGCTAAATTCATTTCCATCTTGTGAAATTAAGCAGGAAGAGTTGCTATGAAATACCGCTAACGAACCCAAATAAGGATATATAGCAGTTATTTTCTTAACAAATTCAATAAAACCTGCAGAAGTTGCAATTTCTGCATCAGATGTAGAAAAATCATAAATATCTTCCTGAACCGAATACCATAAAATTTGTCCGTTAAAAATCCATAATCTTCCTGCGAAAATTACCAAGCCTAAACCCTTTACGTCTCTGCCTTCTGAATCAACCGGAGTAATATAAGTGATTGTATCTGGTTCATTTTGAGACTCATTTGTCTCAAACTCGATTGATAACATTTCTTCACCATTTGAAAATACCCATAAGTCAGACCAACCCTGAGAAACATCCGTTGCAGATGATTTTCCGGTCACAGAAAGCCCGGAAACTTTTTGAGTTAAAGTCCCGTCAATCGGAGAAAACAGATATATCTTTCCTTCTGATTGACTTTCAACATAAACTAAAAAATATGAATGTGTTTTTTGAATACTTTCATAAATATTTATGATTTTTTCACCTTCCGGAATTAGTCCGCATACTGCTTTATTCCCTTTTGCTGTGCGAATTCCGACACCCGAATTCGTTTCAGCGGAAAACAATTCGACATTCTGCATGTCTGATGCCGTAATTATTGAACTTCCAAAAACGGCAGAACTTCTGTTAATTCCGGAAAAATTGTTGCAAATTAGTCGTTCTCTTTGCATAATGTTTTCCTTTCTTTTAATAATTTCAAGTAAAATATGTTTTTGCTGTTCTTAAAAATTGTTAAATTTATTAAGTTTTAGTCATTTTTTAAAATTAAACTTTACAAAACTTAACAATTCGGAGCAAAAAAGGCAATTTTTTAAAAGTTAAATACTTAATATATATATAAGAGATAAATACAAATTTTGAGAGGCAGAAATGACTGAAGAAAAACAATTGAGATTCACTGTAATTGAAAACAAAAAAGCAGATATAAAAACGGAGACTCACGAGCGGTTAAAAAGGGAGCATGTCACCCAACCGGATGAAAGTTACCATACAAATCCCATGTATGAGAAATTGCTGAATTATAGGCAAATGCAGAAAAAGAAGCGATTTACGGTTGAGGACCTGCTAAAATGGTAAAAGAAAACGTTTTATGCAAGCCACCTTACTTGGATAAAACGTTTTCACAAACATTTGTCTGTGGAGTATAATCATCATCAATATTAATTTTACTGACAATTTTTGAACGTTTTTTTCTGAAAAGCATGTCAATAAATGCTTCTAATCTGGTTATAAATCCGGCTTCACCGGTATGTTCATCTATAGTCAATGAGAGCAGCGGCTTACCCGTACCTTTTGCTTTTCTAATCATGCTTTCAATCATCAATGAATCAGGACCGCAACCAAAAGCATTAAGGGTAATTATTCCGTCAATTCGGTTATCTTTAAGATAATGCCCTGCTGCACCTGTCATTTCGGCACTGTTCGCCCAATATCTGTGTGAACCTATTGCAACAAGACCTTCTTGCATTTGTTCATCTGTCAATTGCAATGCTGTATAAACATTTACACCAAGTTTTTCGAGTTTATCAAATATCTTCATCGAGGCACGTTCATCATATATGTTATAACCGTGAGAGATAAGTGCAACGTTTATTGTACCTGTTCTTTCAGGAGTTTCAATCAAGACCTTCCCGTCAATTGCAAATTTCAGAGCCATTTTATAATTCATTCCGGAGCGCATCATAACATGAAAATTATTGTACACTCTCCAACCCTCTTTTGATGCCTGCTTTATTTTTTCAAAATCAGTAATCCCAAAAGGCAAAACCGCTTCCTTAAGAAAACTGTACAATCCGCGATTTTTAGCTGATTTATCAAGCGTCGGCTCTATAATATTATAATCGCCCTTCACAACATTTCTGACTAAATCGGGCAATCCCCTGATTTTCGAGCAATTGTATACCTTGGGCGCAATCGATTGTAAGGACGGAACAAAAATATTTTTAACCCCTTTATTTATAAGATTAATTATATGTCCCAAATAAATTTTTATAGGCAAACAAGTTTCCGTAACAACAAGAGCCGAGCCGTCAGACATAGTTTGTTTTGTTGTCCGATCGGATAGAACTATTTTAAACCCCAAGTTCGAGAAAAAACCATACCAAAACGGGTAATTTTCGTAAAAAGACATGCCTCTTGGGATTCCTATAACTAATTCCTGCTCATTTTTGCCCATTTATATTCCCTAAAATTGTTGTGCATAGATATAATATATCGAAAACCCGATATTGTCCAGATTTATGTTTTACTTATTTTGCCTGATTTATAAAAAAATTGTTACAAAAATTTACATTTAACCATGCCCTATTTTCCGGCTTTTTAGGAGTAAAAATACCTATAAAGATAAAAACATTCATCGAATTAAATATGGCCGTTTTTCAATAAGTTGTAAAA
>JAEEXX010000090.1 GCA_016287985.1 Candidatus Gastranaerophilales bacterium | reverse complement strand
ATCAACAACTGTTATTTCTGACATAATTTATCTTTCTCCATTTTCTTGCATTATTAATAAAGGTGCATTTTCGCACCTTTATTTTGTAACTATTACTTTACATTCGCTAAGAACGAAGTTCTAAGCTCATTTTGCTCGGGATTATTGCATATTCAAGTACATATCAACTTCAAGCGGTGTTACATAAGTTCTAAATTTATCACATTCTTTTTCTTTGGCTGAAATAAATTCATCGTAAATATGATTACCTAAAGCATCTTTTATAATTTCATCATCGTCTAATAAATCCAATGCTTCAACTAAACTTGCAGGTAGTGAATCAATTTTGGCTCTTTTTCTTTCCTTTTTAGTCATGTGATAAATATTTTCTTCAACCTGTAATGGCGGCTCAATTTTATTTTCAACACCGTCTAAGATTGCACCCAATATGACAGCTAAAGCTAAATAAGGATTACAACTCGGGTCTGGTGAGCGAAGCTCAACACGAGTTGAATTGCCTCGTTTAGCAGGAACTCTGATTAGAGCAGACCTATTTGCCATACTCCAAGCTAAATACACGGGAGCTTCATATCCGGGAACCAGTCTTTTATAGCTGTTTACAATAGGATTTGTTATAGCCGTAAAGGATTTAACGTGTTTTAACAATCCTCCTATTGAATACAATGCTTCTTTTGATAATTGATAAGTTTTTTCAGAGTCAAAAAATAAATTTTTACCGTCTTTAAATAGGGAAATGTTGCAATGCATACCTGAGCCGTTTATACCAAAAATCGGTTTCGGCATAAACGAAGCAACTGCTCCATTTTGTTCAGCTATTGCAGTAACTGCATACTTAAAAGTCATAATATTATCAGCTGTTGTAAGAGCATCGGCGTATTTAAAATCGATTTCGTGTTGTCCTCTTGCTACTTCGTGGTGGCTTGCTTCAACTTCAAACCCCATTGCTTTAAGGGTTTTAACCATTATTCTTCTGAGGTTTTCACCTTTATCAACAGGGGCTGCAGAATAGTATCCTGCCTTATCATAAGTATTTATTGTTGCATTACCGTTTTCATCCTGCTTAAAGATAAAGAATTCAGCTTCCGGACCGACATTCATTGTGTAACCCAGCTTTTCAGCACGAGCAATCATCTTTTTTAAGTTACATCTTGGACAGCCTTCGAATGGAGTACCATCAGCATTATGAATATCACAAATAAATCTTGCAACTTTTACATCACCATCACTTCTCCAAGGAATAATTGCAAAAGTATTTAAATCAGGGTAAAAGTACATATCTGAAGTTTCTATACTTCTAAAACCTTTAATAGAAGATCCGTCAAGCATTATTTCGTTGTTCATGGCACTTTCTAACTGCTCACAAGGAATAGATAAATTTTTCATAGTACCGTTTATGTCGCAAAATTCAAGTTTTATAAATTCAATGTTATTTTCTTCAACAATTCTTTTAATCTCTTCTTTTGTTAAAGTCTTTTTGTAATCAATAATGCATGCTGTGCTCATAATCTTTTCTCCTATATCATGAGTTAAATTATATATTGATATATTTTTAAAAGTCAAAAACCGCAAGAATTACAGAAATTGTAAAGTTTTAAAAAAATATACTAAATTTTTAATTTTGTATTTGAAATATCATCACTTTTTTAAATTTTTCAAAATTTTAATAAAATTTTTTGTGCATAATCGATTTTTGGAAAGAAAAATACAAAATTTTTATATGCTTTACATTTTGTAATATTAATATTTTTGTTTATATTTTACCACTTCAAATTAAAGTTAATCACAGTACTTTATGTAGAAAATAAGCTCTATTATATACAAACAGAATTTCTGTCAATATTGCTTAACATTTCTTTGTATAAAATCGGACAATTTTAAAATTGCCCTTAATTACAATAATAACAATAGTTTTCGTGATTTCGCATAAAAAATGATAAATTCAAAACCCCTGTTATTACAGTATTGTAGAAATATAAATTGTACAAAATTTGTACTTTACAATGTTAAGCAATCTTCCAATCATAGAATGCCGGAGATAGAATAGATATTTATGAAAGCAGTAAAAGATAAAACAAACTTGTGGATAGGTATAGAACAAGCCTCTGAAATACTTGGTTTAAGTGAGCAAACCATTAAAAAACAATGCAGAAAAGGGGATTATGTTTTTAAAATTGTCAAAAAAGGAAAAAGAGCAAATTATTTTATTATGCTAAAATCAATGCCGCAATTCGCTCAGGATAAATATCTTGGAGACACCTCATTGGAAATCAAGTATTCTGAAGTTCCTTCTTGGGCAAAGCAACAAGCAGAAAAATATGTCAGGATTTTGGATGCTTCCGCAGGACTTAAAGGCAAAGCACTGGAAGAATTTATCGAAAATTGGAATAATGACGAGAATGAAGAATACACGACATCATACCCTTCATTAATAAAAATGCGCAGAAGATATTTCAGATACGGAGTTGCAGGTTTATTATCAAAGCACAGTCAGCATTTGATAGGTTCCTCCGTTCCTGATAAATATTTTGAGTATTTTAAAAATATGTATTTAGTGGAAGGTGCACCGTCTCTCAGAACCTGTTGGGATTTAACTTTAGGTTATGCCCTAAGAGAAGATGATGTTGATAGAGACAAGTTCCCAAGTTTTATGGCTTTTAAACGAAGATTGGATAAAGATGTTCCTAAGCAAAGTATTTACCTTGCAAGATACGGTCAATCTGCTTGGAACAGAAAATACGGAAATTATATTGAAAGAGATTATTCAAATATAACCTGCAATCAGGTATGGGTATCAGACCACGCACAAATAGACGTTGCTTGTTATGACTCCAATAATAAACCGATTTTTCCGTGGGTTACTGTTTGGCGGGATTATAAATCAGGGAAATGGCTCGGTTGGATTTTACAAACAGGAAACCCAAACTCAGATTTAATTTTCCAATCTTTTTATGATGCAGCTCAAGAATATGGTTTACCCAAAGATGTAATTATTGATAACGGTAAAGATTATCGTTCAAAAGATTTTGCAGGAGGAAGAAAGAGTTTTAAAGTAATAGCAAATGAAAATAAAACATCTGCAATGTTAAAAGAACTGAATATAAATGTGCATTTTGCACTTCCTTATAACGCACAAACAAAACCTGTTGAAAGAGATTTTCTTAAAATTAAAGAATTGTTATCCAAGCATTGTGTCGGGTATCGTGGCGGAAATGTTGTTGAAAGACCTAAAAAACTTGCAAAAGAAATCAAAGAAGGTAAGCTTATGAAGTTTGAGGATTTTAAGAAAATTTTTGATGATTTTATTGTTAATATTTTGAATAAAAAACCGTCAAATGGTAAAAATCTTCAGGGCAAGTGTCCGGACGAATTATTTTACGAAGAATTTAAGGAAAAAATTGTAACTTCTAAAGATGCATTAAAACTGTTTTGTATGCGAACTTCAAAGGATTATACAGTTCGCAGAAACGGTATTAAAGACAGCTCTCTCGGTATTACATACTGGAATGATTGGATGATTAATGAAACAGGCCTGCGGGTTTATTTAAGAAGAGATATTAAAAATTATAAAGAAGCTTGGGCATTCAGATCCGACAATGATGAATTTGTCGGAATAGTTACCGTTTCGGATTCCGTTGCAGCATTATATGCCGATGAAATTTCAAAAGATGAATTTAAAGAAGCTATGGCAAGAAAGAAACGTAATCTGAAAACGGCAATAGCATATCTTAAACAGGATAAAACGATATCTTTGACCGAAAAATGTGAAAATTATATGGCAGCTTACAGAAGTGTAGAGCGAGAATTCAAGAAAGATGTTAAAGTTACAAAAATCGCTAATACCAATATGGATAAAGCTATTCAAAAGAAAAAAGAAATGGATGAATTCGGACATGCTGATTTATCGGAATTATTAACACCTGAACAAAAAGCGGAAATATACGGAGAACCAAAGCGTAAGATATATTTGTGGGAAACAGATAAAAAGTTGGATGAAGAGCCGTTTTACTTTTTTGAAACAGATAAAAGATTAGCGGAAGAAGAACAAATGTACAGAGAAAAATTAGCAAAAGCCGATGCGGGTTAATTATGAAAAGAAATAAATTTTACGATATAGCAGAAAAAATGTATGTTGAGCAATTTATAACAGAAGAAGAAATTGCACACAGAATAGGAGTATCGGATAGAACTATCCGGAGATGGAAAGCTTCCGGAGATTGGGGCATAAAGCGGGACGGATTTTATAAAGTGAATACAATTTCGAGAGATGCAATTTACGTACTTGTCAGAACAAGGCTTGATGATTTCCATACGGATTTAGATAATCACTACAACATTGATCCCTCAAGATTAAATATTTTTATAAATTTGACAGAGGATATTATTAAACAAAAGAAATTAAGTTATAAGGTTGAAGAGCTTTTGAAAATTGCAAGAAAAACATTTAATATAGATTATGAAATAAAAAAAGACGAACAAAGTATAATACAAGAAATGGTAAGAGATATGCTTCGTGAAGATTTTTAAATGCTGTTCAAAAGGTATTTAATAGCTGCTTAATCGGTATTTAAATTTTCAACATTTTGTTCATTATCTATAAAAAATGCGTTTAACAAATCTGCCTCACGATGTAAATATTTAACAATGGGTGTAAGATTATAACATTCTTCTTTGTCCGGCTGTGTTTCACAAAAATAATCTACAACAACTGCAATATTATAAACCTCTTCCGCCAATTTACTTAATTGCTTAAATTCTTTTGGTGTAATATTTAATCCATATTTTTCCATAAAACCTCCTAACGCACACACAACATTAGCGTAAAGGTGGAGAAAAAACATAAAAGTTTTACACAAAGACACATTTTGATAATTGTAGAATAATCATTTACCGTGTTACAAATAATCATTTAGAGTGTTAGTTTACAATTGGCTATTGTAGTTACCTTTTTTCAGGGCATTTGGTTGGAAGGATTGCATGTCATTGCGAGGGCGAAAGCCCGAAGCAACTGTATTTTGATGTCCATTTTGAGATTGGCGGTTAGTTTGAGATTGTTGGCAGAAAGGTGCAGAAAATAAGGATTTTTCCTGTCGGAAGTCATTTAATTTTCCCTGTCTCAAACTGGACTTTAACGGACTTTGTTCGGACGAAAATTCTGAAAAATTTTATGCCTGAAATCCAGTCATAGCTAAAACGGACATTTAGTGCGAGATTGGCGGTTACTTTGAGATTTTCGGCAAGTCCGTTTTCGACCGTTTTGAAAAATTCACCAAAAAATCGGAGAAAATGTGTCCGAGAAAATTAAAAAATTTTATTTCAACACAACGGTTTGAGATTGGGTTGGTGCAAATAATTGCACCATACGGGCTAACCTTTTATTAATAATTTATCAATTTCATTTGTTATTTCGGCCCTTTGTTCACTTTCAGAAGCAAAAACATCTTTATACATATCTTTAAGGTAAGCATTTATACCGGCAAGTTTGAATTTATTATTTTCATCACCATAAGAATCATATGCTTTATATCTCCAAGGTATATCAAGCCATTTTTTAGTTTTTTCATCCTGCCCTATTTGTTTATATAACCAATACTCCTCTATACTTTTTTCACTTGAGCCGTTATTTATATCAACTGTACTCCAATGAGATTCTACCCAGAAAACTACATTATCTTTGACACTTTTTATTTTTTGCAAAATCTTATTAAACTCATTCAAACTTTCAATGGGCGAACTACTCATAACGTATTCTAAATCCCGTGTCTTTAAAAATTCAGCTTTGAAATTTATATTATCATATTTGTAATACTTGTTCGTGTTGTTGACTGCTTGTACTTTCATTTTTCATACTCCTTAATTATTCTATATTAAAATTATTCTAACACAAAGGTTTTGGATTGGGTTGGTGCAAAAAATTGCACCCTACAGATTAACCTGCCTACTTCTTATATATTCCCGGAGCCACTTCAAGCATAAGATTTCTAATTGTTGGTCTTAGACTGCCGTTGCCTGGATCTGCCCTATCGGTTATAAAATACCCGCTTTTTTTTATTGCCCTTACAATATTTTCTACGGTATATACTCGCTCATCCCAATTTTTTATGTAACCAAGAGTATTGTTTACGGAAACAATATCAAAAGTTCCGCTTGGATAATCCTTTATTGCCTCTTGTATCCTCGTATCCCACAGGGATTTAGTCGTATCATTGTACACTTTTGCAAGATACTCAAAAATTTCGTCTTTTACTCTATATTTTGAAGTTTTTTCATCCATTACAAAACTATCTTTTACAAAAGCAGGTGCGACATCATCTACAAAAGATTGTTTGTATAGTTCTTCAAGACTTGGCCTTGATTGTAGATCTATTGTATGCAAATCAAGTTTTTCAGCTAGAGGTTTATCTTTAATAATATTTTTTACAACAGCAAGCAGAGAAAAAGGTTCCTGAGACTCTCCTATTCCCCCAATCAACATTTTTATTTGTTTTGACGGAGCATTCTTAAATACACGTTCCAAATAAAATATAACATCTATAAAATCCGCACTAGGACTACCGTAACTAAGCCCGCGCCTAAACCAATTTGACGTGGTAATATCCATACCTTGTGCTATAATATTATAATAGTCAGGATGTGCAGAAAAACTTACTCCCGCTCTTGTTCGTTGGCTATTTATTTTATAGTTACTTACTTTTGTACTATACAAATAATCATTAACAGATATTTTCATAAAAACCCTTTTTAAATCTAAAAACCCGTAAAAATATTTTTTGCTATTTAACTTAATAATCAAATCCTGTGTCTTTTCTTCTCAAACCAAATGTTATTTTACATTTTGCCAATTTTAAAGGTCGGGAGTCGGGTTGATTCAAAATGCCCAAAATGTCCGAAATGTCCTATTTTGGTAACTAAAGTGTCCGCTCATTTGCACTTTTTATCCCAA
>JAEEXX010000089.1 GCA_016287985.1 Candidatus Gastranaerophilales bacterium | reverse complement strand
TCAGACAAGAAAAATTCTTGGGGATTGTTATGCTCAAAAAGGATTTTTAAGCAAAGCTATTAAAGAATTTGAGGATATTTTTGATTACAAAAGTAATGATGTAGAAGTTGTAAGAACTCTTGCCGAATTGTACAGGGACACGGAACAAATATACTCTGCTATTTCTGTTTATAATATTTTAGCAGGGCTTGTTAAAAACAATGATGAGATTGCTAAAGTACAAGGTATTTTGGCAGATTTAAACGAACAAGCTCATGACTATCCCGCTGCTTTTGAAGCTTATAAAACTCGCCTAAGTATTTATCCTAATGATATTGAAACCAACCAAAAACTTATTGAACTTTATATAAAACTTAAAAATCAACCTAAAGCTGTTGAAACACTGCTTTATATGTTGAGTTTTGTTACTGAACCAAAGGTATTATTGTGGGTTTATGAAAACCTTATTAACATGTATGTGAATATGGAAGAATATGAAAAAGCCATAGAGTATTCAAATAAACTTTTAGATGTTCAGGGGGCGGATAAATTTAAAGTGCGAAATAATATCGC
Organism: Candidatus Gastranaerophilales bacterium; assembly: GCA_016287985.1. GTDB lineage: Bacteria > Cyanobacteriota > Vampirovibrionia > Gastranaerophilales > Gastranaerophilaceae > CAG-196. The sequence continues at coordinate 6,592 of JAEEXX010000089.1, read as the reverse complement.
AAACTTTAATTTAAAATTAAATAATTTTGATGCCGGAATTAGTCTTTTAGAAGAATTAGTAATGATGTCCCAGAGCGCATATGACGTAACTGTTGAATTAGCAAAAGCTTATATAGACCAAAAGGAATATGAAAAAGCTTTAGAGAGGTACAATATTCTTATGGATAAGGCTACCCAAAAAGAAGCAAAAGATTTACGAGTTTTGATATGTGATATGTATATAAAATGGGCTATTGATAATGCCGAATCCGGAAATTTTGATATTGCATTCGAATATCTGGATAAAGCTGCTGATGCCAATACTTTAAATCCTGAAGTATATTATAATAAAGCCGAATTATTCTACAAGCAAAAGAATTTTAATTCCTGTGTTGAATACTTAAATCGAGCATTAGACTATGATAAATTTAATAATTTTCATACAAAATATTTGTTGAAATTATCTGAAGCACATCACGAACTTGGTAATTTCTTTGAAGAGAAAAAAGCATTATCAGATTTACTTAAAATTGATTCTCAAAATGCAATGGGCTTATATCGTTCCGGCCTTATGTACATGACACAACATGATACAAAAAATGCGGAAGATTCTTTCAATGCTGCGCTCGCACAGGATCCGCATTTAATACAGGCAAAATATAATTTAGCTCTGATATATGAAAGTAATAACAGAGAAAGGGCCAAAGAGTTATACAGGGAAGTTTTAGAAGAAGATCCTTCTTTTGACGAAGCTAAGATTGCTCTTGCAGATATATCCTCATCCGATTACTATTAAAAATCTTCCGGTATGAATATTATTCTATCAGTCAAATAGTCAATTGCTTCTTTTTCTGTTATAAATCTTGGTACAATTTGCTGATAATCTTTAACAACAGATATAACATCTGCAGCAGATAATTTAATAATCCTTCTGCTTCCGGTTACCGATTCAATTATTCTTGCCATATTTCACCTCACACAAATATATACGGCATTTTTTGCAAAATCTTTAAATAAATCAAATCTATAAATTAGAAAAAATATTTCGGATTTGAAGGGTTATTTATTAAGATGGTAATAATATGCAATGAATGTAATATGCATACACTATACCAAACAGCGCTCCGACAAAAACTTGAAGAGGAGTATGTCCTAATAATTCTTTTAATTTGCCTCCGGCTTCCTTTAACTCTTGTTTGTAAACATCCATAATAATTTTGTTTAAGCAGGCGGCTTGTTTCCCTGCAGCACGTCTTACGCCTGCAGCATCGTACATGACGATAAAGGCATAGCCTAATGCTATGGCGAATTCTATAGAAGAAAATCCTCGTATCAATCCGACAGAGGTAGAAAGTGCCATAACACCGGCGGCATGAGAACTTGGCATACCACCTGTAGTCGTAAACATTCTAAAATCAGCTATGTGTTTTACTATCCAATGAGAGAAAAATTTTATTATTTGTGCCGCTATTATAACAGAAAACGAAACAAAAATTACTTCATAGCCTGTATTGTATATTGTAGTATATCCCATCTAAACTCCCGAAAGTCTTTCTTTTAACTTATTTAGTATACTTTCAATTATTAAAGAATCGTACCTTGCAATTATACCATAACAATCGTTAATTAGTGAATTAAATTTATTTTTTGCACTATCAAGTCCGTATAATGAAACATATGTGAGTTTTTCACTATTTTTATCCTTTCCGACGGTTTTTCCCAGTTCTTCAAACGTAGAAATTTCATCCATAATATCGTCATAAATTTGAAAAGCCAAACCAAACTTTTGTGCAAAATCATCAATTACATCAAACTCTTCTGAGCTGACATTTGCTATAATTGCACCTGTTCTCATAGCGAGTCTGAATAAAGCCGCTGTCTTATTCATGTGGATGAAGTTAAGAGTCGCTTCAGGCGATTTAATATATTTACCCCCTTCTGATTCTATATCAACTACTTGACCGGCAATCAAAGCATATGCGCCGCCCCACTTCGTAAATTCATGGACTAATTTTAGTGTTATTTCAGCTGAGAGTTTGCTTTTTTCAATAATTAACTGCGGAGCAAAGGTCAATAGTGCATCTCCTGCAAGAACCGCGTTTGCTTCGCCGAATACTTTGTGATTTGATGGCTTTCCTCTTCTAAAGTCATCGTTATCCATGCAAGGTAAATCGTCATGAATCAAACTTTGCGCATGCAGCATTTCAATTGCACAAGCTGCCGGAAAAGCTTTTTCCATATCCCCACCCAGCATACGTGTTGTTTCAAGGCACATTACAGGGCGCAGACGTTTACCCGGAAGCATAACTGTATATTTCATTGCTTTAAAAATCTCTTCCGGATAAATTATAGGCATGTATTCATCAAGCTTTTTATCAATTAAATTAATCAAATTCTGCATCATCTATATCCTTGTATATGTTTTGTTTTTTTGTATTTCTTGCACTTTCTCTTTTTCTTGAACTTATTTTCACAGACACTTTTTCGTGTGTATTTTTGTGTGCAGTTTCCGTTTTAACTCCCTGATATTTTACTTTTTCTTTGTATTCTTTTGATTCTTCTACAAAAGCAATATAGCTTTCGTATCTGGTTTCATCAATTTTACCCAAATTAGCTTTGACAGCACAATCTGTTTCATGGATATGCAAACAGTCAGGATATTTACACAAGTGTTTATATTTATGAATTTCGCTAAATAATGTATCGACTTCGTTTGGTAATAAAAAATCAAATTTTAAATTACTAAACCCGGGAGTATCAACTATCCTTGAATTTTCATCAAGTTTGATAATTTCACAGTGCCTTGTTGTGTGAGTCCCCCTGCCGGTTTTTTCACTCACTTCTTTTGTTCTTATATTAATACCGCTAATAGCATTGATTAAGCTTGATTTCCCCACACCTGATGCACCGCATAAAACCGAAGTTTTCCCGGATAAAATATTTTTGAACTCATCCAACCCATATCCTTCAATTGCCGAAGTAAACAAAATATCATAACCTAGAGGCTCATATATTGAAAAAACCTTCTCAATAGTTGTATCGTCATCCGAAAGGTCATTTTTATTAAAGCATAAAACTGTTTCGATATTGTGATATTTTGCAAAGGATATATATCTGTTAAGCTGCAAAAAACTAAGTTCCGGTTCTTTTACAGCAGATACAATAATAATCCTGTCTATATTTGCAACAGTAGGACGCAGAATAAAGTTTTTTCTGGGAAGTATTTTTTCAATTGCACCATTCTCAAATTCAACAAAATCTCCAACAAATACCTTTTGTTTTTGTTTTTTTAATACTTCTCTGAGTTTGCATTCAACTATATTGTTCCTTGAATCGGAACAATTGACATAATAAAAATCAGAATGTATTTTTAGAATCTGTCCTGTTTGCATAACAAATTAATTTTAGCATGAAATATGTTTGATTAATCTAAGGTTAATTTTCGATATTTCCTCGATTTAATATCATAAGAATAAACATTATAATTTTTTGAATTTACAACAAAACGAACGGAATTATATATGTCAGTTCTCAAAATATGCGAATTTTTTAAAAGTTCCAAAATATACAATGACGGGTGGCCAAATTGATTTTCTCCTGTTGAAACAATAGAAAATTTGGGAGAAAGGTATTCCGCAATTTCTTGATTTATACCACCCACAGCACCGTGATGTGGTACTTTTAACACTGTGATATTTTTAGGAATATCCTTTAATACAGGAGTTATTCCGTTTATTCCGGAATCACCTGTAAACAGCATAGAGAAATTTTTATATTCTAAAAGCGTAATAATTGAATTATCATTGTCACTTTTACCATCATAATTATTCAGATTTTTTATTTTTAAACCATTTTTTGAATAGATTTCTTGATTATGCTTCACCAGTTTTATTTCAACTTTATTATCAATTGCCGCTTCATATATTTTTTTCGCCCCTGTTGAATCATGTTTGAGGTCATTAACATATAATTCCTTAATGTGTAGTGCATTGATTAAGTCTGCTGCACCTCCGCAATGGTCGTTATCAAAATGAGTCAAAACAATAGAATCCAGATTTTTTATTCCTTTGTCCTTAAGATATTTTATAACTATAATTTCAGCCTGTGATTTTCCACCATTATATCCGGTTTTACCGGTATCAATCATGATGTATTCATTCTGCGGTGTTTTTATTAAGAAACAATCTGCATTTCCCACATCAAATGCAGTGATTTCAAGGTTATTATTCGTTACAGGAATTAATGCAAAGGATAAGATTGCTAACATTAATCCAAATGCAATAAAAGTTTTTTTCATATATTTTTCACGCAACTCTTTGTATAAAAATACAGATACAGAGAGTAAAATGCCATAATATAAAATAATTTGACAAACTGATGGATGTGAAGTTTGAATTGCTGAGAGAGGAAGTTTACCCCAAAAGTCCGAAATATTTATAAGTATAGTAATTAAAGGATTTAGAACGGAATCAAATATTTTGCATACTAAATCCGAAATGGGTTTGATTATGGATAAAAGAGAACTTATAAATCCGCCAAAACTTAATATCATAATAATAGGGACACTCATGATATTTGCGAAAACAGAATAAAGACTTATGTTATTAAAATAAAAAATCTGAATCGGAATAACCCAGAGTTGTGCGATTATAGGGATAGAAACTGTTGATACAAAAAAGTCGATGATTTTGTTTTTAAATTTTCCAAATGCCGGTGCCATGACCAGAATTCCGAAAGTTACAACAAATGATAATTGAAAACCAACATCATTTATCCATAAAGGATTATATAAAAGCATGAGTAAAGCTACAAAAGAGAGCAGGGCTATACTGTGAGCATCACGGTCAATAAGCTTTCCTGCTAACACAAATAACAACATGCAGGCTGCACGAACAACAGAGGCTCCCAGACCTGTCATAAGTGTATAAATGATTACCATTGCCATACCGAGTCCGACTTTTACTTTAAAATTTATTCTAAAAATTGACATTAAAAAGTAAAAAAACGCATAAATAAATGCTACATTCATACCTGATGCTGCCAGAATATGTAAAAGACCTGAATTTACAAAAGATTTCTTTATTTCCTTTGGAGGTGATATTGCATCGTCACCAAACACAATTCCGCCTAATATTTCAAGATTAGGGGAGGGCAAATATCTTGAATGCGTCTGTATGACAGTTTCCCTATAATCATTTATACTTTGTAAGAATTTTTCTTTTAAATTTTGTTCCTTATTTAAAAGTTCAAAGTCATTTGCATAAAAAACCGCATATGCATTATGGTTTCTCAGATAATTTCCATAGTCGAATTGTGAAGGATTTCCAGCTTTGAACGGTAATGAGAGTCTGCCTTTCAAAATCATTGAATTGTATATTTTTAAGTTTTTGAATTTATCTTTAATTTCATCAGAATTATTAACACTTACTAAAACTTTTTCTGATTTAAATTCTTTTTCTACAGAATTAAATTTTATTTTGTCGGTTTTGAAGAAAAATTTGGGTTTTCCTTCTGTAAAACCTTGCGGAATCGAAACGATTGTACCCGAAATTTCTGAATTTACAGGTGCGAAATTAAGGAGTTCATCCGTTTGTTTCAAACGAAAAGAAGTATTTGCGACTCCAATCCAAAAAACGAAAGTCCATATAAATACATACTTTATATCAAATAAGTTTTTAAAAATACCAAAAAGTAATATTAGAAGTAATATAACTGATATTTGGAATAAATTGTTACTGAGGGTACCGTATAAAGCAATAATATAAATGCTAACAGTAATAAGCATAAGAATATTTTTACTTTGACAAATGACAGAACAAAAGTTTTTAATCAAAGTAAAAACTCCTACCGATTATTGCCTTCGGAAATTTGCTTAATTTTTTCAATTCCCTGTGCATCAAGAATAAAGTCACAAAGCTCTCTTACTGCACCTCTCCCACCATTTACCGATGACATAAAATTGCACACTGCTTTCACTTCCTCTACAGCATCTGCAGGACAACATGCCAGTCCGACTTTTTCTAAAATGCATAAATCCGGTAAATCATCACCCATATATGAAACATTTTCAAACTTAAGGTTGTACTTTTTCATAATTTCTTCCAATGCGGGAAGTTTGTATTTTTGTCCTTGATATAATTCGGTTATGTTGAGATTTCTTGCTCTATGTTCAACTGTACCATTATTTCTGGCAGTAATTATTGCGGTTATAAATCCGGATTCACGCATTCTGACAAGGCCATGGCCGTCTTTTACGTTAAAAGTTTTATATTCAATTCCATTTTCATCATAAGTAACACTTCCGTCGGTCATAACTCCATCAACATCAAAAACAAGAAGTTTTATTTTTTTTGCTGCTTCTCTTGCGCCATCTTTCAATACTGCCATAAATTTTCCTTGTAAATAAATTCTTACGTTCCATATATTATAATACATAAAAAGAGCCGTATTATAAACAACGGCCCCTTTTTATATATAAAATTATTTTGAAATTCTTCCTGCAACTACAACGTCTTTACCGTCAGCTTGAGGTTTTAAATTCTTCTTATAAACTTCAACATGCGGTTGTAAAACGCTTGACAGAACATCAGGCAAATCTTGAGAATTATATTTG
>JAEEXX010000088.1 GCA_016287985.1 Candidatus Gastranaerophilales bacterium | reverse complement strand
TGAATATAACAAACTTATTAACTGACGGTTGAAATGGAGGTATTTATGAGCGAAATTATCACTGAATACAGGAATGAAAACACCAAAAATATTGACCTTCTTCCTACAATTGATATTGTTACAAAAATCAACGAGGAAGATAAATTGGTGGCATTGGCTGTAGAGGATGAGCTTGAAAATATCTCTAAAGCTGTAGATATAATTGCAAAACAGTTTTTGCAAGGCGGGAAGTTGTACTATTTTGGCGCCGGTACTTCAGGAAGATTGGGGGTTTTAGATGCATCCGAATGTCCACCGACGTTTGGAGCAAAGCCTGATATGGTTCAAGGAATAATTGCAGGCGGGGATAATGCCCTGAGAATTCCGGTCGAAGGTGCTGAAGATAATTTTGAACTCGGTGAAAACGATGCGAATGTGCTTACTAAAGAAGATGTTTGCGTAGCAATTTCAGCAAGCGGAAATCCTAAGTATTTGCTTGGAGTACTTTCTCAAGCTGAAAAAATCGGATGTAAAACAATTGCACTTACTTGTAACCATAAAGCCGCCATACTGGAAGAAGTCGGACTGGGTATATGCGTTGAAGTGGGGCCCGAAGTTATTGCAGGTTCCAGCAGAATGAAAGCAGGGACTGCTCAAAAAATGGTCTTGAATATGCTTACAACCGGAGCAATGATTAAAATCGGTAAAACATACGAAAATTTTATGATAGACCTGATGCCGACAAATGAAAAGCTAAAAGACCGGGCAATAAGGATTGTTGCAGAATTAGCACAAGTAAACGCATCAACAGCTTTAAAGACTTTGTTGGAATGCGGATGGGAAGTAAAAGTTGCCATTTTGGTACTCAAATGCGGTATAGAAAGAACCGAGGCAAAAGAACTATTGCGCAAACACAGAGGCGTTCTACGCTTAGCATTGGCAAGTTTTGCTAAAGCATAAACCGTTCATATTGATCATAGGTCAGATGTATAAATGCTCTACATTGTTTTAGAGTATTGTGCGCTCTGAATTATATGAGTGCTTGTTCTGCAGCATTGTAGACAAGTTCCCAATCCGCCTTTAATGTATCCGCAGTTGAAGCATGGTTGTTGTCCCTTAGCAATTTCAGAGTCGTTGAATAATAAGGATCTGCTCCGGAATCGAAACGTTTCATTGCATCTATTTTTTCCCGTGGTGGTAAGGTGTCTATTGAGAGTAAAAATCTGTAACATCCTCTTTTCATGACACCGGCTTTTAAACTTTTTTTCTTTGAATAAACTTTGCTAGCTTCTATTGCAGCATCAGCATAAGAATCCGTTTCTGCAGCTTGATTTAATGTATTTTCAATGTCCTTTTTCTTTATAATACTTCCGCCTGCATTAAATGCTAAGTCTACAAGGGCATCTCTTATTGACTGCGGAATATCTTCCCAATCACAGTCAGGTAAATATTTTTTAACAACAGCTATCTTATCTTTGATATCTTGTTCCAACCAACTGAAGGCTTGTTCGTTTGATATTCTAAACCCATTGCTAAATTTTGTATTGTGTTCAGCACGTGTAGTATGCCCAAAGCCTACCGTAGTATGTCCGTCTCCAATATCCTTTGCTGTTTTTATAAAAGATTCTGTTACCATTAAATGTTTCACCAATGATTCCGTACAGCCGACATTTTTTGCAATTTCGCTTATTTTGTTATTAATCTCTGCTTCTGTCATATCCATCTTTTTTGCTAAACTTGCTATGGCATTTTTATGAAATTTTAACTCCGGATTTAATGTAGGTTCCGGCTCAGTAACTTCTTCTTCTGCAGGTACTTCTTCCGCTGATACATCGGACTTTTTACCGAACAGACCTCCAATTTTTTCTCTTGTCGTTTGAAAATCTATTCTTAATAATTCTTTATCACCAATAACAATTGTAGCTACTCCGGCATGACTGTCGTATTTTATTTGTGTCACTCCAAGATTTTCCAGTAATTTCCATGCAGCATTTTTGCTGTTATAGTTCTTTTTAGCTTTTGCAATATCTTTTTCGGTTAAATTAGAGCCGTCACCGTCCATGCCGGCAATTGCAGTAAAAACTGAATACTTATTTGCATTCATTTGTACTGTATGAGAATCCTGCTGAAGTTCAGTTCCGTTCATTATACTGGCATTTTCACCATCAATATTAATAGTTAAATCTTTTCCATTAGGCAATTTTGTCCTTGTATCATAATCGGTAATTATACATTTACCTTTAATTTTAATCTCTTTTTCATCACCACTGCCGTTTGTAAAAGTTAGTTTCATAAGCATCCCTATTTTCTTTTTACTCACATACTTTAATAAAAACACTTTTTCATAATTTTTTGCCCATTCAAACAGTTTAATTTTACAAAATTTTACAAACAATGTAAATTTATGTAACAATTTCTCGAAAAATCCTAAAGTTTTTGAAAAAAATGCCGATATCCTTAATACAAGAAAATAGGGTCAAGGATATGTCAAGTTCATTCAATTTAAACACTTTTTTAAATGAATACAAAGAATACAATAAAAGAGCTTATACCGGTGCAGAAGTCGGTCAAGCCAGAATGGAAGAGCTTGATATTAAAAGGGCGGAAGAAGCTGTAAATCAACAGCAGCTACTGTCACTAACTTTGGGTGAAAAACTCTCTAAAGTGGTAGGCAAGCGGACCGTACAGCAGATCGGAGAAACCGCATCCAATCTTGTATTCGGAGTTTTTGAACCTATTACGGATTATTTGGAAAAGTATGAAAATATATTTGACGGTTCTTACAGGCAAGAATTAAATGCAATGGGTTATCAAATGTATTCTACTCAAAAAGCACTGTCCGAAGATATAATGGACAGAGCTGAAACAGGAGCTCTTTCCGGTTCAAAATTTGTCTACACAATGTAGTATGAAATTTTAAAAATATTCTAACCTCTAAAAATGCTTTGTGATATAATTTACACAAAGCATTTTTAGATGGAGGAAACTATGAAAGAGGGTTATTTTCCGCAAGAAATAGAAAAGAGATGGCAAAAAGTTTGGGAGGAGAGTAAGGCTTTCCATACACCGGATAAAAGCGATAAGCCGAAGTATTTTGCTCTGTCAATGTTTCCATATCCGTCCGGTAAATTGCATATGGGACATGTAAGAAACTATACTATCACGGATGTTATTGCAAGATTTAAGAAAATGAATGGTTTTAATGTTCTTCACCCTATTGGTTGGGACAGTTTCGGACTCCCGGCAGAAAATGCGGCTATGCAGCATAATGCTGACCCAGCAAAGTGGACTGATGAGAATATCGCATATATGACAAAGCAGTTAAAGATGCTTGGACTTTCCTATGATTGGGATAGAGAAGTTACTACCTGCAAACCTGATTATTACAAATGGACACAATGGCTCTTTTTGCAGCTTTACAAAAAAGGACTAGCTTATAAAAAAGAAGCTGCCGTAAACTGGTGCGATAAATGCGGAACAGTTTTGGCAAATGAGCAGGTTATTGACGGAAAGTGCTGGAGATGCGACAGCATCGTAGAAAAGAAATATCTTTCACAATGGTTTTTGAAAATTACAGATTACGCTGATGTTCTGCTGAAAGATTTAGACAAGCTCACAGGCTGGGGTGATAATGTAAAGACGATGCAGGCAAACTGGATAGGAAAGTCCGAAGGTGCTTTGCTAAGATTCAAAGTTAAAGAGATTGAGGGAATGGAAGTTCCTGTATATACAACAAGGCCTGATACGGTTCATGGCATTACTTATCTCGTTGTTGCCCCCGAATATAAAGATATTGAGAAGCTTACAACTTCTGAAAACAAACAGGCAGTTGAAGAATATAGAGCAAACGCAAGGAAGATGTCGGAAATTGAAAGACTTTCTACAGAGAGACCTAAAACCGGTGTTCCTTTAGGGACACATTGTATCAATCCATTCAACGGAGAAGAATTTCCGCTTTGGACTGCTGATTACGCTCTTGTAGAATACGGTACAGGCGCGGTAATGGCAGTTCCGACACACGATACAAGAGACTTCGCTTTTGCAAAAAAATATAATTTACCAATGAAAGTTGTTATACAAAATCCGGAAAATCCTTCTGATTGTGTAGAAGAAGCTTATACCGATGAAGGTATTTTAATTAATTCCAATGAATTTAACGGAATGAAAAATACAGAGGCTAAAAGAGCAATTACTCAAAAAGCTGTTGATGGCGGATTCGGTGAATTTAAAACTCAGTTTAGGCTCAGAGATTGGTTAATTTCACGCCAAAGATATTGGGGAGCACCGATTCCTGTTGTTTATTGCGACAAGTGCGGAATCGTTCCCGAAAAAGAAGAAAATTTGCCTGTTATGTTACCGACAGATGTTGATTTTTCAGTTGTGGGGAAATCTCCGATAACTACTTCTCCGACATTTAAGGATACTGTTTGTCCGATTTGCGGAGGACACGCAACCAGAGAAATGGATACAATGGATACATTTATTTGCTCAAGCTGGTATTACTTGAGATATGCGGATGCTAAGAATGATAAAGAATGCTTTAATAAAGAGCTTGTAAACCATTGGCTTCCTGTAGACCAGTATGTAGGCGGGATTGAGCATGCTATCCTGCACCTTTTATATTCAAGATTTTTTACCAAAGCTTTGAGGGATTGCGGACTTTTGGATTTTGATGAACCGTTCAAGAACCTTTTAACTCAAGGCATGGTGTTAAAAGACGGGTCAAAAATGTCTAAATCCAAAGGAAATACAGTCGACCCCGATGAAATATTTGAAAATTACGGAGCTGATACCGCAAGATTGTTTATTCTTTCCGATTCGCCTCCGGCAAGGGATTTTGACTGGTCCGACGCAGGTGTTGAAGGCTGCTACAAATTTTTAAACAGAGTTTGGCGCCTGTTTGCGGATGGGATAAATAAGGAACTGATTTCAAAAGATTATAAACTGACTTTTCCGCTGAGTCGTGAAAATGACGATTTAGTTCGCATAGTTAATATTGCGATAAAAGGAATAACAAACGATATTTCCAATGACTTCCAATTTAATACCGTAATCTCAAAATATCGTGAACTTACTAATGCAATTTATGAATACATAGGGAAAAAGAACGAATTTTCAGAAGAAGATAAAAATGTATTTAGTTATGCGGTAACATCTTTAATCAAGCTTATGGCACCTGTAACAGTTCATATGTCAGAAGAAATTTGGCACGAAATTGGCTATACAAATTCTGTCCACGAAGAAGAATGGTGCAAGTGGGATGAAAACCTTGCAAAAGCAAGTAAAATAACTCTTGTTGTTCAAATTAACGGAAAGGTTAAGGACAAAATTGAGGTTGATGAAGGTGTAAGTGACGAGGAATTGAAAAAGTTTGCACTTGAAAGCCCTAAGGTCAAGGAATTAACTGAAGGAAAAGAAATTGTAAAAACGATTGTCGTTCCCAAAAAATTGGTTAATATTGTAATCAAAGGTTAAGATAATGAGGCGGCGGGCATTCTGCCCGCCGCCTCTCTTTTGACAATTTCTTGAAAAAATTAATTGTTTAATTTACAATCAATCTGTAGCTGCGTTACAAAAAAGGTATGAGAAATAATGATTAAATTAAGTTATCGTTATGCAAATTCTGCATTAATAGGGGAGCTTAACGGATTAAATATTGAAGAGGAGTTTAATAGCTATCGGGACTCTATAAAGGAGATTATTACCGATTTAAATCAGCGCAAAGACAAACCGGGACAATGGCTTCAATGGATGAATTTAGGCTACAGTGAAGAAACTGTCTGGTATGTAAAAGAATTTGCATCGATGGTGAGGGGACGATTTGAAAACGTTCTTGTATTGGGCATTGGCGGTTCAGCATTGGGCGGAATAGCCGTTACAGAAGCATTACTAAAGCCTTATTGGAATTTATTAACAAAAGAACAGCGAGATAATTATCCGAGAATATTTTTCCTTGATAACATTGACCCTGACAGCATGGTAGGGATTTTGCAAATATTGGATTTAAAGAAAACATTAGTAAATGTAATAACAAAATCCGGTTCTACAGCTGAAACCATGTCACAGTATATGATTATTAAAGACCTGATGGAAAAGGAACTGGGTGATGATTACAGAAAAAATATAGTTGTAACAACAGACCAAAGAGTTGGTGTATTGAGACAGCTTGCGGATCAAGAGGTGTATAAAACTTTTGTTATACCTGATGATGTTGGAGGTAGATTTTCAGTATTTTCAGCTGTAGGGCTTTTGCCGTTTGCACTGGTCGGTTTGGATATTGATAAGATTATGAGCGGCATTAAGGATATGGATTTAGCCCTGAAAAATACTGACATATACGAAAATATTGCTGCACAAGGAGCGCTGATAAATTACCTGATGGATACGAAATTAGGTAAAAACATATCGGTAATGATGCCGTATTCAAGTCGATTAAAATATGTATCGGACTGGTATGTACAATTGTGGGCGGAATCTTTGGGAAAAGAATATAACAAAGCAGGAGAGCGAGTTAACATCGGGCCGACACCGGTGAAAGCTCTTGGTGCAACGGATCAGCACTCACAGATACAGTTATATAATGAAGGCCCGAATAATAAGTTAATCACGTTTATAAGGGTAGAAAAATTTGATAATGAGCTTGAAATTCCAAAAATTTTCGAATATACAGGAATCGGATACTTAGGCGGAAAGACAATTAATAATCTTATAAACGCCGAAGCAGATTCGACGAGGGTGGCACTTGCTGATTACAGCCGTCCGACAATAACAATCACTATTGATAGAGTTGATGAATATAATGTTGCGCAGTTGCTTTATATGCTGGAAGTTCAGACAGCGATAGCGGGCGAACTGTACAACATAGATACATTTAACCAACCTGGAGTTGAACAGGCAAAGAATTATACTTATGCCTTGATGGGAAGAGCAGGATACGAAGATTCAGCACAGAACCTCAGGACAAAAATGATAGCCGTATAGTTAATTGTCCACGTTAATTTTGTGTTCCCTCCCTATATAGGGGGAGGAGGGGTTAATTTTGTGTTCCCTCCCTTTCGGGGGAGGGTTGGGGTGGGGGAAGATTCTGCAAAACTCCCTCCCTTTCGGGGGAGGGTTAGGGTGGGGGAAGATGTATAATCTCCCGCAATTTCAACCCCACCTCGAAATCAAAGATTTCGGTCCTCCCTCAAGGGGAGGACATGTTTGTGGGGGCTGATTCTGCAAAACTCCCACCCT
>JAEEXX010000087.1 GCA_016287985.1 Candidatus Gastranaerophilales bacterium | reverse complement strand
GTGGTTGATTAATTGCCGCTCTGCGGGCAAATTCTCTTATCTGATAATTCGGGCTCATAAGTTCGGACTGCAGGTATCGTTTTCTGCCAAAAAGTGTTTCTACATAACCGTTTTCACTCACAAATTCGGCTTCTTTAATCATATAATCTTTGACTTTTGGGTAGTGTTCAAAATATTTATCAATAAATTGTTCTGCTTCATCATTGGTTATTCCTAGACCTTTAGCAAGTCCATACTTTGATTGCCCATATACGATCCCAAAATTTACGGCCTTTGCTTTTCTTCGCATATCTTTGGTAACTTCGTTTACATCAATGCCAAATACCTTCGCAGCGGTTTCCGTGTGTATATCTTCCCCTGATTTAAAAGAATTTATAAGGTTATTATCACCTGATATATGTGCCATTAAGCGTAATTCAATCTGCGAATAATCTGCTGAAAGTATAACATAATTTTCTTTATCTTTTGCACAGAAAGCACCTCTTATTTTATTTCCTTCTTCTGTTCTTATAGGAATATTTTGCAGATTCGGATTAGAAGATGATAGCCTTCCCGTTACAGTTAATGCCTGATTATAAGTTGTATGGATTCGTCCGTCAATAGGATTAATAAGTGCTGGTAAAGAATCTGTGTAGGTAGATTTAAGCTTAGAAAATTTTCTGTGTTGAAGTATATAATCGCAAATTTCATATTCCTCAGCTAATTCTTCCAAAACTTCTGCTCCGGTTGAACGTGATTTCTTTTTCTTTTTTGTTTTTAAGCCCAATTTATCAAATAAGATTTCAGCTACTTGCTTTGGGGAATTAATATTAAATGGTTCACCTGCAAGCTGATAAATAATATCCTCAAGCTCTGCAAGTTTTTCTGTCATATAATCTGACAATTCCTTTAGATATACAGTATCAACGGTTACTCCGGTGTGTTCCATTTTTGCGAGAACTATTGTTAAAGGGATTTCGATATCATTTACAAGCTTTTGCTCTTTTTCATCCAGATTCTTTAACCAGAAATCGTGCAGTTTCAGAATAGTTTCGGCCTCATCACATAAAATCTCTTCGGCACTGCCGTTAGAGGTTATATGGTTTAGAAAATCCAATGACTGTGCATCTATTGCATGTTTCCTATTAGGATCTTTTACATAACTTGAGAGTAAAACATCGTATTTTAAACCGCTGTAGTTTATTCCGTTATTCAAAAACACATGGTAATCAGCCTTTGCATCATAGGCTATTTTGCCGATTTTCGAATTTTCAAATACCTGCTTCAAGTCGTTTAAATATTTACCTTGAAAATAGTAGTTTTTACCGTTTGAAATGGCAATTCCTGTGATTTCACCATCATTTACCCCTATTCTGTAGCTGATTTTATCAGAATTAGTTATTTCATTGATAATACTGTTCAAATTGTCATCAGTAACTACAGTGTATTCGACATTTGAGTCTTCAACCGTATCTTTAATTGCTTGTGTAAAAAGGTTTTGCTGAATATTTTCTCTACCCGCAGTTGATGTTTGTGCAAATAATGTAAGATTTTCCGGTTCCGGCATTTCATCAGCATTAAATGAGGAGAGAATTTTATCAATATTTTTAATAAATGTATAAAACTGCATTTTACGCAGAAAACTTGAAACTTTTTCAATATTCGGAAGCGTTACACAAGCTTTGCTTATATCAAAATTTATGTCCACATCCCTTATAATTGTTGCCAAGTCTTTGGACAATACGGCAATATCTTTTTGGGTGCAAATTTTTTCTTTTATCGCTTTTTCTGGTATATTTTCGCAATCCGCAAGTAAATCTTCCAGGTGTGGATATCTGTTCAAGAGTTTTTGTGCAGTTTTTTCTCCAATTCCTCTAATACCGGGAATATTATCAGAGGTATCTCCCCTTAGACCTTTATAATCAATTACCTGATTTGGGTAAACACCTAATTTTTCATATACTTTATTCCAATCGTATTCAATTAATTCGCCTTTAGAAGGAATCAGAACCTTTACAGTTCCCTCTTTATCAATAAGCTGAAAACTGTCCTGATCACCTGTCAGAATGAGTGTATTATTTCCGCTTTCAGAAGCAATCCTGGATATCGTTCCTATAACATCATCCGCTTCAAATCCTTCTTTTGTATATATTGGAATATCAAATGCTTGTAACCCTTCTACAATAGTCCCTATTTGGCATCTTAAAGTATCGGGCATCGCTTCTCTGTTTGCTTTATAATCTTCGTATTTATCAACTCTGAATGTTTGTCTGCCTACATCGAATGCTACTGCTATAAAATCCGGTTTAATCTTATCAAGCAAATCAAAAATAGCTTTAAAAAATCCGTATACAGCCCAAGTCGGTTCATTATCGGAATTTTTCAGGCCTGTTCTTTCAAGCGCATAATATTGTCTGAATGCTAGTGCGTGACCGTCAATCAAAATTAAAGTCTTTTTGTTAGACATAAAATACTCCCATAATAATATACAATTCTAACATAAGATTATTTTTTTATCCGCCACAAATCTTTCTGAAAAAGAACTAAAAATGGAATTAATTCCAGACGACCAATATACATATCCATTGTCAGAATCAATTTTGACGAATCTTTTAATACGTCATAACTGCCAAGCGGGCCGATGATATGTCCTAATCCGGGTCCAATATTTCCAACAGTACATATTGTTCCGGTTATTCCGACAAGAGTATTTTCTTCTAAAACTGAAATAATTAGCCCAGATGTAATAATTATGGCAATATAGAAAAATACAAACATAAGCGTTTGGTATAAAATATCCTTTGGAACGCTATATTTACCTACCTTAATGTTAAAAACAGCTTTTGAATGTAAAATCTTTGACATCTCGGTTTTCATTATTTTTAAAATTAGAATCCATCGTACAATCTTAATACCGCCACCGGCAGAACTTGCACAACTTCCGGCAAGCATTGCTATAAATAGAATCGCTTTTGACATATAATCCCATTCGGCAAAATCTATACTACAAAAACCTGTACTCGACATTAAAGAACTAACTTGAAAAAATGAATGTACAATACTTTGAGAAAAATCGTAATTTAAATGTACAAATAATGACAATGAAAGTAATAATCCTAGGATGACAAATATCCCAAAATATGCTTTAAATTCAATATTCCTAAATAAAAGCACCGGATTAAACTTGGACCAAACTTTATATTGCAAATTGTAACTTGCACCTGCAAAAAACATAAAAAAGCATATTATCCACATTATCGTATTAGAATATTCGATTATACTTGTAGAGTTAGGAGAAAATCCCCCACCCGATACAGCTGAAAATGAATGACAAATTGAATCGAAGATATTCATTCCATTCAAAATTAATAATAATGTACAAAATATAGTCATTCCAAAATAAACTTTCCACAGCGATGATGCAGTATTTTTAATTCTTGGAGTAAATTTGTCTTCTGTTGGTCCGGGAGCTTCCGCAAAGAAAAGCTGCCTGCCTGCAATAGCAAATTGAGGAAGTATTGCTATAAAAAGGACAATAATTCCCATACCACCAAGCCACTGTGTGAATGAGCGCCAGAAAAATAAAGCATTCGGATAATCGAAGTGGGTTAAAATTGTGGCTCCAGTTGCAGTAATACCTGATGTAGCTTCAAAAAATGCGTTAATTGGTGTAAATCCGAAAAATAAATATGGAATTGCAGCGAACAAGCCTGCAAATATCCAACAAAAAGTAACTACGCAAAGTCCTTCTGATTTTTTAATATCATTTATTGATTTTATTTCTTTGACACCTTTTACGGTGTTTTTTAATAGTGTAGAAATAATTAAAACGGAAGTACCCGTTATCACAAATGGCAATATAGCATTGTACTCACCGTATATCAAAGCAATAATAATCGGCATATATAAAACAATACTAAAATACATCATTACTAGCGAGAAAGTATATGCTAAATATGAAAACCTCATTAATCCACCTTAAAATAATCCCTGATAACAGAAGCGTTCTCACATAATGTAAATATTATAAGATTATCTCCTCCCATAATTTGAGTTGTTCCATTAGGAATAATTATTCTGTTACGTCTTTGTACAATACCTACAATCCCTTTTACAGGTAGTTTCAAATCCATAATTTTTGCATTTTTAAACTTATCTGAAAGCAAAATTGTCAGTACCTCACCTTTTCCTTGCTCAACTGTAGCAAGAATACCTATATTAGAACCACATAAATTACTTTTAATTTCATTTAATGCTGCCATTTGGGATGAAATTGAAATATCAACTCCGACTTTTTCAAACAATTCCGCATTTGTAGTCTTTGACACTCTTGATATAACACGTTTTACACCCATTTGTTTAACAAGGAGAGAACAAAGCAAATTTTTTTCATCATTATTAGTAACACTCACAACAACATCAGAATCGGCAATGTCTTCCTCATTGAGGAGTTCCAAATCTGTTCCATCACCACTTATTACAAGTGTATCCGTAAGTTGTTCAGAAAGATAGTTGCATCTTTCTTCATCCTTTTCAATTATCTTTGTTTTGAACTTCATTCCTTCAAGGCTTTTTGCCAATTTTAGTCCAACATTTCCCCCACCAATTATAGTGATATTTTTAACAAAATCTTTTTTATGAAAAAACTTTCCCGCAAGTGCATCAAGAGAATGCGCTAATCCCATGAAAATGACTTTATCATCTTTGTGTAATATCGTATCACCATTTGGAATAAATAATTCCTCATCTCTGGTAATTCCGACAATTAAAGTATCTTTTGGAAACGTACAGTTCTTTATGACTTGATTGACCAGAACAGAATTATCTTCAATTTTGTATTCTAATAGCCTTGCACGCCCTCCTGAGAAGTTTTCAACATCAAGAGCCTTCGCAACTGTTATAATTCTGAATATTTCTTGTGTTAAGAGTTCTTCCGGCCAAATTACAATATCTATATAAAATTCACTGTTAAAATCAGCATCCTTTGCCATGCCTAATGAAGATTTATATTCTTCGTTCCTTACAAAGCACATAGTACAAATATTTGCAAGACGCTTCGCTGTAAGACATGAAACGATATTTAGCTCATCAGAATTTGTACAGGCAATAAAAACATCTGCATTTTTGATGTCTGCTTGTTTGAGTACATCAATATCAGACCCGGTCCCGTCAATAAAACTGATATCAAGTTTGTTAAAAATATCAATCTTATTTTTTTCGTTATCAATAACGGTAATATCATTATCTGTATAGAACTGCGAAGCAATCATTGCTCCAATTTTATTAGCGCCAAAAATAATTATTTTCATGTTATATATTTTACCTGTAACTAATAATGATGTAAAGATTTTAATATACCTACCATTAAACCAAATATATTTGACAACTTTAATAGTTAGGGGTAAGTTACATGAGGTGAGGTTTTTATGAACGGTTCGCAAAAAAGACTAATATTGCTTACATTATTAATAACAGGTCTTTTATATTTTATTGCGAATTTTCAAAGAATATCAGTTCCAGGGGCAATTTTTGATTTGTTAGAACAGGAATTATCAGTTAGTGCTCCTTATATAGCTGCTTTTGGTGCAATATTTATGTATGTTTATGCAGTAGGACAGTTGATTACTGGAGTATTAGTTGATAGATATGGGGGATTACGTGTTATATCATGCGGGGGAATTATTTTTGGTCTTGGATGTTTAATCTTTCCATTATCAAGTTATTTGCCTCTGATGTATCTTTCTCGGGCACTGATGGGTTTTGGGTGTAGTATGTTTTACCTTAGCTTCGTAAAAGAACTCAAAATCATATATTCTGATAAAAATTATGGTATAGCGCTTTCTGTTATGTTTTTTGTCGGTTATTTGGGCGGAATAATAGCTAATGCACCGTTTGTTGCATTAATGAAGTATATGAGCTGGAGAGAAATTTTAATTATAATTTCTGTAGTCATATTGATTGCATTGGCAGTGTTCTATATATTGCTGGCAAAAATTAACCTTCCTGACATAAAAAATGAAGTTACGTTTAAAGTAGATTCGTTTATAAGAGTATTACGAAAAAAACATAACAGGAACCTTTTTAGCTTTGCTTGCTGTAATTTTGGTATATCATATGTAATCCAAACAATAATAGGGAAAAAATTTTTGGAAGATTATTGCCAATTTCCTGTTAGTAAAGCAGCATTTTTTTTATCAATAATGGCTATTGTGGCGGCAATTTTTAATATTGTTAATGCATCGGTTTGTAAGTTATGCCATAACCATAGAGTATTGTTTTTGAAGGGTGCTGCAATAGTTACTTTTTTATGTATGACCGCGTTATTTATAATGTTATATTATGATATACGTTCTGCGTTAGCCGGAATTATTTTCTTTATAATTGCCGGAAATGCGAGCATTTCATCTCTGCTGATTCCGGTAATTCAACAATCCAACACAGAAGATGTTTCTGTGACTGCAGTTAGCATAATGAATTTTTGCTTTTTCATGATGGTTGGATTCCTTGGGACTTTAACAGGTTTTTTATTAAATATTTTCGAACCACAAAGAATAAACGGAGTTTTAGTATATGGAAGAGAGTCCTACTTATTACTTTTTGGCACATTCTTATTATTGTCGGTGTTTGAACTTTATAAAGCTTTAAAATTATCTAACCAATATTGATAAATATTTGCAAAAAGTTATGATATATTCTAAAATTGACATATGAGCTATAGATTTAGTGAAGCAGCGATAGATAATAAGGATTTTGAGCTTGAAAAATCCGATAAAATACATACTTGCCTATTAAATAATAATAGAAATGATATTTTTAAGGCAATAAGTTTTTTGCAATCAAATGAAAAATTCTTGTATATTCACGGATTCATAGGGACTGGCAAAAGGCAATTTGTAAATTATGTATGTGAATATTTAGCTAAAGATGTCATAAAATTGGAATACTATTGCAAAGAGTCAACCGTATGTGATGATATTCTGCTATATTTTATGAATAGCATTGATAAATACAGTAATACTAAAACTTTAAATTTTAACGCTAAAATTACAACTGTATCAACAAAATTCATGAATTTTATAAGTACCATAAAAAAACCCGTACTTATTGTTTTACATACTTTTGATAATATTTTAGATGATAACAAGACAAATATTCAGGAAATGTTGGTTAAATGCCTGAAAGAATCAAATACTAAAATAATTATAACTACAAAAGCTTTAATTCCCAACATATTAAAAGATATTGAT
>JAEEXX010000086.1 GCA_016287985.1 Candidatus Gastranaerophilales bacterium | reverse complement strand
ATGTATCATCATATAATATTATAAACTATATATCAAGATACAATAAATACCCTGATAATGCAAGAAATATGCATTATTAATTATTTAAATTTATGAATCACTCTTAAAGTACGACTATTCAAGAAACTACTTTCTCAATGAGTTCTATTTCATACCCATCCGGATCTTGTATAAACGCAATCATTGAACCTTTTCCATTTAAGTCGAAGGGTGAATAAAGATAATCATAACCCAATTTATTAAGCTTAGTAGTAAAATTACTCAGGGAATCAACCTCAAATGCAAAATGTCCAAAACCTGTTCCTATTTCATATCCGTTAGCGGGCATTTCATCATTATATGTTAATTCAATTTGGCAAGTTTTCTCTTTATCAGATAAAAAATATAGCCAGCAATCATCCAGTCGCATTTTTGAATCAATACTCATATCCAAAACTTTTGTATAAAAATCCAAAGATTTTTCCAGATCTTTAACCCTAATCATAGAATGCAAAAATTTCATATAATCCCTCCTTGTGCTATAATGATCTTATCATGAAACACAAGCTTGAACAAAGAGTCTATTATGCTGATACAGATGCCTACGGAGTCGTATGGCACGGTACATATTTGCGGTGGATGGAAGCGGCAAGAGTCGAGTTTTGCGATATTTTGGGAATAGATTTAGTTGAACTTAAAACTAATGATATTGCTATACCCGTCACAAATATTAATGTCAGATATAAATCTTCCGCATTTTTAGATGAAAAAATTATAATTGAGACCAATTTGACAAAAATATCACCACTTACCGCTACTTTTTCACAAGTAATAAAAAATGCTGACTCAGGATTGATTCATACTATTGCTGAAGTAGAAGTAGTTGCCGTTCATAATGACGGCAAAATATACAGAAGGCTTCCTGACGAACTCAAGTCAAAACTTGAAAGGGCCTTGGAATGCAAAGATTAAACAAATTTATAGCTTCTTCAGGATTGTGTTCCCGGCGAAAAGCAGATGAGTATATTGAACAAGGAAAAGTCGGTGTAAACGGGAACATTATAACCGAACTTGGATTCCAAGTCAGCTCGAAAGACAAGGTTACGGTTGAAGGTCAATTAATAAAACCTCAAAAGCTTGAATATTACAGATTTTATAAACCTGCCGGATATATTACCACCTCTGATGATGAAAAAGGAAGAAAGACTATTTATGATATAATTCCTCCCGAACTCAAAAATTTAAAACCGGTAGGCAGACTGGATAAAGATTCGACAGGTTTAATCATTATGACAAATGACGGCGATTTGATTAATGAAATGACTCACCCGTCTATAAAAGTACCAAAAATTTATATAGTTTCTATTAACGGCAAAATTACTCCTGAAGATGGCGAAAAAATGTTTAACGGTATTGATATCGAAACAGATACAGGAGAAAAGAAAACTGCGTATGCGGAAGTTTTCCCGATTGAAATTACTAATAAATCATCAATTATAAGAGTAACTTTGTATCAGGGAATTAACAGACAAATCAGGAAAATGTTTGCGTCACTGGGTTTTGAAGTGGTTTCACTCAAACGAATACAACATGCTACTGTTACACTGGATGGTTTAAAAAAAGGTATGATTAAACCTATGAAACCGAAACATGTTAACGAACTTAAAATGTTTTTAAATAAAACCATAAGGACCCAAAATGATTAAATATGCTATTGTCGGGAATATTGCATCCGGTAAATCAACCGTTGAAGAAATTCTAAGGAATAATGGATATAAGGTTTTTGATACAGATAAAATTGCGCATGAAATCCTAAATAATTCGAACGAAATCAGAGAAATTTTTAAAAGTTATGACATTATTACCGATAACAAAATTGACCGAAAAAAACTTGCCAAAATTGTCTTTTCTGACAAAAATCAACTAAAAAAGCTGGAAGCAGTTATACACCCAAAAGTAAAAGAAGAAATTTTAAAAATATTTAATATGAACTTTGATATTGTATTTATCTCAGTACCGCAGCTTTTTGAAGCAGGATTTGAAAATTTGTTTGACAAGATTATATTTATAACCGCTCAAAAAGATATCAGATTAAAGCGCCTGATTAAACGAAATAATTGTTCCGTAGAAGAAGGATTACAAAGAATTGAATCGCAGATTCCCGATGAAAACAAACTGCAAAAATGCGATTTAGTTATTGAAAATAATGATTCTGTCGACAATCTGAAAAATTTGGTAAACAAAATATTTCCGTCTAACAGATAGTATAAGCTTTTCGATAATACAACCAAATTCCTGCAAGCGTTAGCACAACATTAGGAGTGAATGCAGCAATAAGCGGAATTATTGAGCCTTCTTCTCCCATTGAAATAGAGAAAGCCCTAATCAAATAATACGCAAAAATTATTAGAACGCTAAACAAGAAGCCTCTGTTGTATCTGACTCTCGGCGGAGTGATTGCAAGCGGAACTCCTATTAGCACAAATACAATTGTCGTGAGTGGCAGTGCAATTTTATCGTACAAATCGATTTTAAGTTCGGGGCGGTTTTCCTTAATTATATATCGCATCAGTTGAATAAAATTATGTTCGTTTGCTAAATTTTTATCCATCTCTCTTGTCAAATCCATTCCAAAATATACAACTTTATCATTAAACAGTGTCGTTACGAGTGTTTTTCCGCTGTCTGTAATGGTATATATAACCCCTTTTTGGAATTTCCAGCCATCTTTAGTAGTATCCCCTTCTTTTGCTTGAAGTATTTGAATACTTTCTTCTTTTGAAGCGTCAAGCACTGTTATATTATGAAGTTTTTTACCTTCGCACTCTCCCACATAGAACAATCTCTTTAACATTCCGTTGTCTTTGACTTCTTTAAAAGTAAAATTTTGTTTGCCCTCCGGAATATTTTTTTGCGCAAAGGCATACAATGCCAGGTCTGTTGACTGTTTTGTCATGATGGGCACTATCGTTTCATTAACAAAGAAACTCATAAACGACATAATTATCGCAAAAATAAATATCGGTTTTGCAATACGGTTTATGCTTATTCCGCATGAACGCATAACAGTAATTTCAGAATTTAGGCTCAAATTATTCAAAGTCATTACAGTAGAAAGCAATACTCCCATCGGTATGGTCATTACAAATACCGAAGGAAGATGAAGGATGATTATTATAAATGCAAGCCTAAAAGAAATTCCGTATTTTGCTATTTGTTTGATAAGTGTTATAAATGTATCGGAAGCAAAAATAATTGACGTAAATACAAGAACACCCATTATAAACATCGAAATAACCTGCTTTAGAATATATTTATCCAGCAGCTTCATTCTTCTATATTTATAAGTTAATAATGTTACAAGCTTCCTCACACGAGTATTATAACATAGTTATGAAAAAACAATAAACAATTGAATTAATTATATACGATTTTTCCATACTCCGCCTTGTCGGTCAACAACTGCATCATAGCAGGACCAAATTCTAAAAATTCCTGTTAAACCGAGCACAGCATGCGTTACATTTTTCTCATAACTTTGGTCATTGACAGCCTGACCAATTCCGGGCCATATCAAAAGTGATAACAATCCGGCTCCAATTGATTTGCCGGTAACAGTTCCGTTTGTTCCATGGGTTCCGGCTAATACAGGCATATTTATTGAAACAATTGTAAGCAATAACAAAACAGCTAAAATCTTTTTCATATTTCCTCCTTTTGATAAACACATAACTATATTAGCATAAATTTTGCAGAAATATATGTGGTAAAAATAACATGTTGCATTTGCAACACTACCATGTTTTAATGTTCTATGAAAAGACCGAGGTAAAATGGAAAGCAAAAATTTGGAATGGAAATTCAAGATAAATCCGTGGATAACAATGATTCCGGTCATGCTTTCTATATTTATGTTTGCCCTGGACGAAACAATCTCCAACGTAGCTCTTCCATATATGGCAGGAACATTTTCAATCAGTCATAATGAATCAACATGGATAATTACAAGCTATCTGGTGGCAAGCGGTATAATTATTCCTGCTGTAGATTTTTTTAGCAGACTTATTGGCAGAAAACAGTATTTTTTACTGAGCATTATTATTTTCACCATCGCATCAATCATGTGCGGTTTTGCTAATTCCATGCCAATGATGCTGTTCTCCAGAATAGTTCAGGGGATTGGTGGTGGTGGTATAATGCCAATAGCTCCAGCCGTAATTTTTGAAATTTTTCCTAAAGAAAAATTACCCCAAGCAATGGCTGTCTTTGGTTTAGGTGTAATTATGGCCCCCATACTTGGTCCGTCAGTTGGAGGCTGGATTACTGAAAATTGGTCATGGCCGTTTATTTATTTCATTAATATCCCATTTGGGATTTTGGCACTATATTTAACGAAAAAATATATTGAAGAACCACCATATTCTTTGAAACAGAAAGATGTCAAAATGGATTTTTCAGGCTTCTTCTTTCTGGCAATGTGGCTTTTAACACTGCAAATAGTCCTTGATAAGGGAAATGATGCTGATTGGTTTAACGCAGCATGGATATGTAAATTATTCACAATATCTTGTTTATCATTTATAGCATTTGTAATAATTCAAAGAAGGAAAAGCAAGACAAAAACAGGCCTAATAAATCTTTCAATATTAAAAAATCACAATTTTCTGATAGGTACTGCAGGGCAAATTGTTTTAATGGGAGTATTAATGTCATCTGCTGCAATATTACCATCAATGCTTCAATCCTTGCTGGGTTATACTTCTTTCTTGAGCGGACTATCAATGATACCGAGAGGTTTAGGCTGTTTCGTAGCTTCAATTCTTAGCGGGATTTTAGTAGTTAAATTAGGAATAAAACCGGTTACTGTAATTGGGTTAACAACTCTTGCAATAGGAGGTATGCTGTTCGGACAAATAAATACAAATATTGCACTGGCAAATATTGCACTTCCGAATTTTGTCTTTGGCGCAGGCATGGTGTTATCAATGGTACCTCTATCAAATATTTCATGCGCAACACTTTCAAATGAAGAACAAACAAACGCATCCGGAGTACAAAACTTATTTAAAAATGTCGGCGCAGCAATAGGAACCTCTATTGCTACAACAACTATCACAAGATTTTCTCAAATGCATCAAATGATGATGATTAATACTTTAACTGATACCAATAACGTATTTTCTGAGCGAGTATCAGCAATTGCATCTGCATTTATGAATCAGGTTGATCCTGCTACTGCTGTTCACATGGCACAATATCAAATCTACGGTCTTTTAAGACAGCAAGCCATTCTATGGGGGTATGTTGAAACCTTCAGATATTACGCAATAGCAGTTATTCTTATTTTGCCATTCGTTTATTTCCTTAAAGAAACAAAACAACAAAAAAGCAATTAGATTACCTTAATCCTATGTACAATAGAAAAACAAGTATAATCGGAACGATAAACTTTAATCCCAAATCAAATATTTTAGCAATAAATTCATTATTAATAAACATTTTCCCTTTAATTTTAAGAAACCAGCCTGCTAAAATACATAAGAATAAAGTGTTTAACGGCATTAATAAATTTGATGTTGCGAAATCCAGAAAATCAAAGATTCCTCTGCCTGCAATCGTAAAACTGCTGAGAACGCCGAAAGATAAGCTTGCAGGTATTGCTATTGATGAAACTATGCAAAACAGCAATATACTTGACTTCATTCTCGAAAGGTGCAATCTTTCTATAAATGCAGCCACTGATGCTTCTAGAATACTAATACCTGAAGTTATTGCAGCCGCCGACAAAAGTAAGAAAAATGCTATAGCAACAATGTTTCCATGCGGTATTTGAGAAAAAATATGAGGTAATGTTACAAAAACGAGTCCTGCGCCGGAATTAGGTTCAAGCCCGAACGAAAATATCGCAGGGAAAATCATTATTCCTGCCATAATTGCAAATAAGGTATCCGAAAATATTATCGTGTATGCAGATTTTGTAATACTCTTATCCTCTTTAATATAGCTTCCGTAGGTTAATAACGCTCCCATACCAATACTTAAAGTAAATAAAGCCTGCCCCAAAGCTGCCAGAAACATTTGAGGACATATTTTGGAAAAATCAGGTTTAAACATATATTCCAAACCTTGATATGCATTTGGAAGGTTTAGTGAAAAAATAATTAAACCTACTAATATAACAGCAAATAAGGGCATTAAAACATTATTAGCGAATTCAATCCCTTTCTTTATACCCCTTGCCGTAAAAAATATACAAATAAACAGAAATAGAATTGTATAAACACATGTTGAAACAGGATTTTGCGTAAAATTAGTAAAATATTGAGCATAATCATTAACGGAAGGATTTATGAATCCAAGTACAATATAATTTATAATCCAACCACCTACTACAAAATAAAATGATGAAATCAAAATTCCCGTAATAGGGTTAAGGGCACCAATTATTTTCAGTTTCGGACTAACAGATTCGTATGCACCTATACATTCTTTTTGTGTAATTTTGCCCACAGCCAATTCTGCCACTAGCGGAATAAAACATATAGTAAGAATAATTGCAAGATACACAAACAGAAATACTGCGCCTCCATATTGCCCCATTATATAAGGAAATCTCCAAATATTTCCCAGTCCTACCGCAGAACCTACCGAAGCCAGTATAAAAGCGAACCTTGATGTCCAATTTGGTCTTGCATTTTCCATACACTCTGCACCTTCTCATTCTCCAACCTTAATAATTATATGAAAAATTGCTTAATTTATCAATTTTATATAGAATTATTTACATGATAGACGAATTGATACAAAAACTTAAAGATGCTAATCAACCCAAAAGCGATTTTGTCGGGTTAATGGATTCTTTTGGCGACCCTTATCTTGTTTTGATTGCCTGTATATTAAGCTTAAGAAC
Source organism: Candidatus Gastranaerophilales bacterium (assembly GCA_016287985.1). Taxonomy (GTDB): domain Bacteria; phylum Cyanobacteriota; class Vampirovibrionia; order Gastranaerophilales; family Gastranaerophilaceae; genus CAG-196. The sequence goes on along the minus strand of JAEEXX010000086.1, from coordinate 582 downwards.
AAATGATAAAACAACCTATCCCGCAACTCTTCGTATGCTAAAGCTTGCGGACAACCCGCATGATATGAAAGGGGTAAATGTAAAGGATTTGGCAGAAGCTATTTATCCGGTTGGATTTTATGAAAATAAAGCAAAACAGATTATCGAACTGTCAAGGATAATTGATGAGGAATTAGGCGGAAAATGTCCGGATGAAATTGAAGATTTGATTAAATTTAACGGTGTCGGACGAAAAACTGCAAATCTTGTCCTATCAAGAGGATTTAATAAACCTGCGATATGTGTGGACGTACATGTGCACAGAATTTTTAACAGGCTGGGTTACGTTAAAACTAAAAATCCCGAAGAAACAGAATTTGCACTTCGAGCTAAATTACCTAAAAAATATTGGATTGATATAAACACCCTAATGGTTACACACGGTCAAAACTGCTGTAAACCCCAAAAACCGAATTGCGAAAATTGTCCTATAGAAGAATTTTGTAAAAAGATAATATAACAACACCCGGTTTAGAGGATTTTTGATACATTATAACAAAATTGTAAAATTTAACAAATAATTAGCAAAATTTTTTTTTACTG
>JAEEXX010000085.1 GCA_016287985.1 Candidatus Gastranaerophilales bacterium | reverse complement strand
ACTATGAATTACATTATGACAAAAATGAATGTACTTCCTATGCATTGTTCTGCTAATATGGACCCTGAAACCCATGAAACAGCAGTTTTCTTCGGTCTTTCAGGAACAGGTAAAACAACTCTTTCTGCAGACCCGAACAGAAAATTAATCGGTGATGACGAACATGGTTGGTCACCTGACGGTGTATTCAATTTTGAAGGCGGATGCTATGCAAAATGTATTAATTTAACGGAAGAAAATGAACCTGATATTTATCATGCAATCAAATTCGGTTCATTGGTAGAAAATGTTATTATGAATCCCGAAACAAGAGAATTAGACTTTGCTGACGGTTCTTTAACAGAAAACACTCGTGTAGGTTATCCTGTAAACTATATTAATAATGCAGCAATTCCTTCAATGGGCGGAATTCCGAAAGTTGTTGTATTCTTAACTGCTGATGCATTTGGTGTCCTTCCTCCAATCTCAAGACTGGATAAGAATGCTGCAATGTACCACTTTGTAACAGGATTTACATCTAAACTTGCAGGAACAGAGAGAGGTATTACAGAACCTGTTCCGACATTCTCAACATTATTCGGAGAGCCATTCATGCCTATGGATGCTTCTGTTTATGCAAAAATGTTAGGCGATAAACTTGATCAGTACGGAACTAAGGTTTACTTGGTAAATACTGGTTGGGCCGGCGGAAGTGCTTCTATGGGTGCTAAGAGAATGAAATTGTCTTACACTCGTGCAATGGTAACGGCAGCTCTTAACGGTTCATTTGATAACATTGAATTTAGACACCACGATGTATTTAATGTCGATTATCCGCTTCATTGTCCGAATGTTCCGGATGAAATGCTTGATGCAAGAGGTATGTGGGAAGATAAACATGCTTACGACGAAGCTGCTAATAAGTTGGCTCAGATGTTTGCTGACAACTTCTCAAGCAAATATCCGAATATGCCTTCAGAAATTGTTAATGCAGGACCTAAACCGCTAAGTATGGTTTAATTTCAAATTCTACCAATAATAAAAATAGAGACCTCAAGGGTCTCTATTTTTTTATTTCTTTCTCTATTATTAAACTTCTGCGAGTTTAGCTTCACTTTCCAGTTTTAGGGTTATTGTTGTAATATCACATACAGTTGATGGGCCGAAGTATTGAATCGCGCCCGGGAATAAATATCTGTCATTCAATGCCCAATCTTCTCTGTTTGATTCAAGTTTTTTGAAAACAGGTCCGTCAAGTTCAACCAATGCTTTCTTAATAACCGGCTTCATCTCGCCATGACGTCTTTCCATATTCATCATCATAGTTAAAGGTACACCTCCTGCCAACCAGTCATTTGCTGTTTCAGTAAGATTTCTGACTGATGACAAATAACCTGTCAAACCAAAATTGATTAACGCAAATGCGTTAAACCCTAATGAATAACAGTAATCAGCATCAAAGTTTGAAGGGAATGCACATCTGCCTTCGTAGCCGAAAAAGTGAGATTGTGTTGCAAATTTTCCGGAATATTTTCCTTCTTTCTTCAATTGCGCCAATTTAGCTTCAACCATGGAAATTAATAATTTTTCAGTTTCAATCTTGGAAACCTGAACATTTCCGTGTGGATCTCTGTCCATTAATAACTGAGATTTAATCAATGACGGTAATGATTTAAATACTGCAGAATTTTCGCTTGAAAGAGAATTCTCTATAATAGCGATTTTTTCTGAATCCGAACCGTTTGTATAAGCTGAATCTTTTTCCAATGATGGCATAATATCGTTAAGATTTGCAATCATAGTTTTAAGTTCAGGCACAAATTCAATCAAACCTTCAGGAATAACGGCAATACCAAAGTTCTTTCCCATTTCGGCACGTTTCGCAACAATGCCTGAAATATAATCAATTATCGAAGAAAGTGACATTTTCTTTTGTTCAACTTCTTCAGAAATCAGAGTTATATTAGGTTGTGTTTGGAGAGCAGCCTCAAGCGCAACGTGAGAAGCACTTCTTCCCATAATTTTAATGAAATGCCAATATTTTTTTGCTGAATTAGCATCTCTTTCAATATTTCCAATTAGTTCAGCATACGTTTTCGTTGCAGTATCAAAACCAAAAGAAATTTCAATTTGGTCATTTTTCAAATCACCATCAATAGTTTTTGGACATCCAATAACTTGAATATTTGCATTATGCGCAACAAACCATTCTGCAAGAAGTGCTGCATTTGTGTTAGAATCATCTCCGCCAATTATAACTACTGCAGTAATATTTAACTTTTTGCAAACTTCCCAAGAAGATTGGAATTGTTCTTCTGTTTCAAGCTTAGTTCTGCCGGAACCGATAATGTCAAATCCGCCGGTATTTCTGTAATTATTAATAAATTCATCATTAAACTCAACATATTTTCCTTCTATAATTCCGCTCGGCCCGCCTAAAAATCCGTATAACTTATTTTCGGGGTTAGCCTGTTTAAGAGCATCATACAAACCTGCTATAACATTGTGCCCGCCGGGAGCTTGCCCGCCTGACAGAATAACCCCGACATTTCTTTTTTCGCATTGTTTTGATTCTGCTGAAGTCTGAAATGTTACTGTCGGTTTGCCATACGTATTTTTAAATAAATTTTTAATTTCTTCTTTATTAGAAACAGCTTCTGTCGCCAAACCCTCATTCATAACTAAATGATTAATTCCTTTTGCCAATGAAGCCGGTAATTTAGGCTGATATTTAAGCCTTTCAATTTGTAATGGTGATAAATTTGTCATAAAATTCCCCTTTCTTATTTTATTAGCTGCGTAAATTATACAATAAACAGTTATATGCGTAAATAAGAAAGAGTAACTTATATAATTATTTTATAATGTCTTCACTATAGAAAATTATTTTTTTATCCTTTTCAAACTTATCATTAGCATCACCAATAAAACCATTATGTTTGCTATAGCATCCGTTTTTAATACGGAAATTTTTCCTTATATCAACATAACTTTCATCACCATTAGCCGTATATGTATATTTAATTTTTTCTTCTGCTCCGAGAATTCTTTCCAGCCAGCTTTGTTCAATTTTTTCCGCAGTCAAAACTTTGCCGTCAGCAATTGGAAGCCCATTTTTGTCCCATTGAACTTCATACTGCCTGATAACATTATTCTTATAGAAATATATCACGGTTCCCGCTTCTATATCTGTAGTGTCATCATATATATTATTCCCGGCACGTCTCAATGCCCTGTCTTCCAAATGAAGTTGCTCCTTTAGTTTTCCTGCTTTTATTGTTGCAGGAACTGTGTATTCATATCTTGCTCCGTTTTCATAATTGTTATCCAATTTTAAATTTACACCATCAGGAATTGGATAACCTTGTCTATCCAACTTCGGTTTACCATTTTGTGTTTTTATGTCCTGTTGCGGCGTAACTATATCACCATATGGTTCAACATCAAATTCAAAAAGCAGTTTGTTTGCATTGCTTGCTTGAAGTTGTGATGGTTGTGCTGTTTGCTTGTTAAAATTAATTGGATTTATTTTTGTCATAAAAGCTCCTTTTAATTTTCCTCGATATTTATATTAAGTCTTTTTTATGAAAAAAATTGCATAAAGCATTAAGAAATGTTAAAAAGTAACTTGTGCATTCCATAAACCAAGTATAACATCAGGTCTTCCCATATCATTCGGCACATCTAGAGGTGAAGGTAAAACAACCAGTTCATCCTCAAATGTATAAAAATTATCCTTATTTACATAGCTTGCTTCTAAAACATCCGGGAAAATGGTATCCCCAACTGTTAATAGATATCCTGAATTGTTTCCATGTAAATGAATTAGTTGATGAGTTTTATTTAGTTTTTTCAAGAGTTTTAAAGCTCTGTCTGAACAAGAAGGGCGAACAAGATTATGCATCTCAAAAATAATTTGGTCGAATTGTTTGAGAGTTTTTGTATCAACAGTTTCCAGAAAATCCCATTCAACTCCTTCCACATCCATCTTAAGGATCATATTTTTTGTTTTAGAATGTCCGTTTTTGTTTATAAAGTATTTTAAGGTTTTTAACGGTTGTAATGTTTCGTCAACACCGGAAATACCCTCGTGATAATAATGAAAATGTTCGTTTGTATCGGGCAATTTTGGTATTGTATGGTCGTACATGTAAATCTGATAATCATATCTTGCCATATTCAAATCCCAGCTGACATCATTGTTAATTCCAAATGAATAGGCAATTCCCCCCGATTCAAAATCGTTGGCCATAATATAACCACCATCACGAGTTTGTTCTCCGATTCTGATTAACGAATGATCTGCAAGTCTATTGATTTTCAGAAGTTTTTTTAATTCAATATAATAATCCTTATCAATATTTAAATCTGCAGAAACTTCAATCAATCTTCCGCCGTAATAATATCCACATTTAAAATTTATATTCATATCTCTCTCCGAATAAATGATAACAAACTTTAATTAATTAGGCAAAATTTTAGGAATTTATTTATTTGAAATTTTTGCAACATAATTTCTAATGGCACAACTGTTGTTTAGTATATTATCAACATTACCGTTCCAAATTTCTCCGTCAAAATAATCTATACACTTTTTAAAATATTCCACAGGGTTATTTATGTCTGACTTGTCGAATTTAAAATTCTCCGGAAAACCCTTATATCGCAGAGAAAATTCGGAATCGATGTCCCCTATAAGACAATTATCTCCAAGTTCTTTCGCTAGTGCAATATCGTTTTTATCGGCAAAATATTCTGCCAAATCATCTTTCTCATATAATTCACTATTATTGTCAAAAACTTCGTTCATTATATTGTTACAGTCCTCGGGAAATAATTTTTCTATGAGAGCCTTAATAGGACTGACTATTATTTTCGAAGGAGGCATGCACGGGAATTTTGTGAAAAATATCCATTCTGCCTCATCCTTTCCGTATTTTGTAATAATATTTTTATGATGTGCACAATGTGAAAATTCATGCAAATACGTACTCAGAAAATGCTTTGAACCTGAATTGCGGGGCTTGTTTTCTTCCAACCTGTTTTGAGCTTCCAAATCCAAAAAATCCCAATAGCTGGAGTTTATTATAACTTCTTCATTTTTACCCATGTACCTCCCGAATTCACTAATAGGGAAAGGACTGAAAGAAAACATTTTCGGTAACTTAAACCCTGCATTAAGCATGATTTTTGCGGTGATTTCGGCACAATATGCAACAACATTTGACTGTCCTACATTTGCAGTTATTCCGTACCAATTTTTAAGCTTTTCGGCAATGTTGTTGTAGTCTAAATAACCGAGATTTTTGACTCTGTTGATTTGAGATTGTGTTAGACCTTGTTTGAAATTTATTGGATTCAAGCTGCTTTGAGGTTTATTTGTACAATTTAAAGAATCAATACGCATTAATGTTACCTCCACAAAGATAAAAACACATAAAAATTTTTTTTGCTATCAACTTTACATTCACACCTGTTTGGGGTACAAATGTAGAGTAATATCACGATAGGGAGATAAATAAATTGAAGACAAGTATGAAATCTATGAGTTGCGGGGAATTGAATCTTAGCAATTTGGACCAGGAAGTTACATTATGCGGCTGGGTGTCTACTGTTCGTGACCTTGGCGGTATTTTATTTATAGAATTGAGAGACAGAAGCGGATTTTTCCAACTTGTTGCTAATCCTCAAGTTAATCCCGAAGTCCACGAGGTATTTTCAAAATTAAGAAGCGAATATGTAATTCAGGCCACTGGCAAAATTTCAAGAAGACCTGAGGAAACTTATAACGACAAATATCCGACCGGTCAAGTTGAGATGTACCCTAATAAGGTGAATATATTGTCAGAATCTAAAGTTCTCCCGTTCGTGTTGGGAGATGAAAACGTTTCTGAAGATGTGCGCCTCAAATATCGTTACCTTGATATCAGAAACGAGAAAATGCTTAATAACTTGAAAGTCAGACATAATATCGTTCAGGCGGTTAGAAATTATTTGAACAGCAAAGAATTTTTGGAAGTTGAAACACCTATTCTTATTAAAACAACTCCTGAAGGCGCAAGAGATTATTTAGTTCCGTCTCGTGTTCAAGAAGGTAAATTTTTTGCGCTTCCTCAATCACCGCAAATATTTAAACAGTTGTTAATGGTGGGCGGTATTGAAAGGTATTATCAAATCGCAAAATGTTTCCGCGATGAAGATTTGAGAGCAGACAGACAACCTGAATTTACTCAGATTGATATGGAAATGTCTTTTGTGAAACAACCTGATGTAATTGAAATGGTTGAAGGTTTGCTGGTTGATGCATTCAAAGCTGCCGGTGTTGATATTCATCCTCCATTCAAGCAAATAACATGGCAGGAAGCTATGGACAAGTACGGTTCGGATAAACCGGATACAAGATTTGGTTTAGAGCTTTTTGATATCGGTGATATTATTCTTGAATCAAACTTTGATATAGTTAAGAATACTCTTCTCAATGGCGGCATCGTTCGTGGTATCAGAATTGAAGGCGGCGCAAGCTATTCGAGAAAAGATATTGATGATATTACAAAACTTGCCGTATCATTCGGTGCAAAGGCGTTGGCTAATATAATTTATCAAGAAGATGGAACAGCAAAATCACCTGTATTGAAGTTTGTTACCGAAGAACAAGCAAAGGCTATTCAGGAAAGAGCCGGCGCTAAAGCAGGTGATATAATCTTCTTTGTTGCAGATAAACCGAAACTTGTTTATGACGTTATGGGCAGATTGAGACTTCATTTTGGTAAATCATTGAATTTGATTGATGAAAATAAGCATAATCTATTGTGGGTTGTTGATTTTCCGATGTTTGAATGGTCGGATGAAGAAGGAAGATATATGGCAATGCACCATCCGTTCACATCTCCTAACCTTGAAGATTTGGATAAATTAGATAGCGGTGATTTGGGTAATGTTAAATCAATAGCTTATGATATTGTATATAACGGAACTGAATTGGGCGGCGGTTCTGTAAGAATTCACTCATCAGAAGTTCAAAAGAAAATATTTAAAGCTTTAGGCTTAACTGAAGAAGAAGCAACAGAAAAATTCGGATTTATGGTTAATGCACTTCAGTACGGTACTCCGCCGCACGCAGGTTTGGCAATAGGTTTGGACAGACTCGTTGCGCTTCTTTGCAGAACAGATTCTATTCGTGATGTTATTGCATTCCCGAAAAATGCTAGTGCAAAATGCTTAATGTCTGATGCACCCGGCGAAGCTTCTATCCAGCAGTTAAGGGAATTGCATATCAAAAGTACCGTGAAAAAAGATTAGTTTGTTTAATACATAGTAAACAAAAAGACGAACGCTATTATACGTTCGTCTTTTTTAATGGCCGTAACGAGAGGTAAATGAGGGGTTAAGTGTTATCTTAGAAAAATTTTAGCGATGATAAAGGTATAAAGGTTCAAATCCTGTCGTTATATGCGTTAAATTTTTCATAAAAAAAAGAATGTTCAGAGACATTCTTTTTTTACTTCAAATTGTCGGAA
>JAEEXX010000084.1 GCA_016287985.1 Candidatus Gastranaerophilales bacterium | reverse complement strand
GACGGTTTTATCAGCCCTACGGATCCATTATCAAGGGCATATTTAATGAATCCGTCAGAGCTAAACGATAGAGAAGCGGATTTACAACAAGCAGATCAATTCTAGAAACAAAAACTTTTTATAAAATATTCCCCAAATTAACGAAAACCAAATTGTTAAATTTTAGTTAATTTGGGGAGTTTTGTTAAAAAAAAGAGTAATAATATACTTGTAAGGGGAACGTAAAGGAACCAACGCGAACCGGTTGATAGTATATAAGTATTTGATACCGAAATCAAAAATCCGATATCGACCAAAACAAAGGGGGTAAATTATGAAATTTTTAATTAAAAAAACACCTGACAATTTTATTCAATCCGTAAATGATGAAATAAGTTCAATATTAAACAGGAACTTTGATAATTTGTTTCCTGAATACATTTATAATGATGAAATGTACAAATGTGCAATGCCTATTGAAATAGACGAAAAAGAAAAAGAATACTTGGTAAAAGCAGAACTCCCCGGTGTTAAAAAAGAAGATTTAGATATTGATATCGAGAAGAATCGTCTTACAATAAGTGCCAAGAGAGAAGAAGAACACAAAGAAGATTCTAAGGGTTACAGAAAATCTGAGTTTAAGTATGGTGAATTCTCGAGAACAGTTTATTTCCCGAATGAAATTAATATTGAAAAAACAAATGCCAAATTAGAACACGGTATCTTGAGAATTGAAGCTCCAAAATTAGATGCGGAAAAGACTGGAACCAAAAAACTTACGGTTAACTAGTAATATAACGCTAACAAAAAAAGAGGCAAGTTGCCTCTTTTTTTGTTATATACGTTATACATAAGCAGGCTTGTATATTATACAATCTTATTATATAATTCAATATATATAATAGGAGAGCGATAATATGTTACCAATTATAACGGAAGAGATTTCATCAGAAATTTTTGGCGAAGTATTCCAAGATGTGCAGTCTTGGAGAAAAAGTATGGTTCAGTATTTAAAAGAAGAAAACCCGGAAATTAATGCCGCAATTCTTGAAGTCGCAAAATATGACGAAAATATAGACTTAAAAGCAGTTGCACTTGGCGCTTATCTTTCGTACAGATTGATTGAAATAGCAACAGAAAACGACAATTTGTCTGTTGAAGAATAGTTACTGATTTCAGTAAAATTTTATGAATTACTGTTAGATTTGTGATTCTTTACTTTAATTCGGTCAGCAAAAAACGTCGACATTAGTGGTATTACAAGGTAATACATTATACCCAAGATCATAACCGGTTTTGCGATTCTAAAACCATCAATGTATTTGTTAAGATTAGGGTCAGATTTATTTGTTTCTGTTAATTTTTGAATAAATTTATCAGCAGATTTTTTTGTTGAAGCATCAATTATATAGCCGGAAATTATACTCAAAGTTGTAGCAATAAGTGAGTTATATATTAACGGAGTTTTTCTGTTATCTTCAAGTTTTTTACTTTTACTTAAGCCGGCAACAAATACACCTGTTGTAAAAGCATCTTTTATTGCATTTATATGCATAGGAAAATTTGAATCTGCATTTTTTACGGAAAAGTCCTTAACACGTTTATTATCCATGGTTTTTCCGATTAAATTTGAAAGCTTGTCAGAAATTTTTCCTTTAAAAGTTACGCCATTTTTTTCTAAATCCGATTTTTTATTTTCTTTTTTAAAAAACAAATCTAAAATATATGGCATTCCAAGAAGGTTCAATATTGCTTTTGGAGCTGCAATTGCAATTCCGATTCCAAGTTTAAACATTTGATTCGCAAGCGTATAAGCTTTAGAATCTTTAAGATTTTCTGCACCATTTTTCAGGTATTCAATAGTTTCCGGTTTTAGGTATTTCTGCGGATTATTATTGATTTTCCCAACTGCTTTTACAATAGGCGCAGAGATTGCAAATGTTATTACAAAATCTAAAATAGTTGATGTTACAGCCTTTGCACAAGCAATTTTTTTATTTTCTCTGTCAGTATTCGGAGTCATCATAATAGAAACCGGCCTTGCTGCAGATAATACAAGAGCGGTAGTTGAAGCAAAAAGCGCACCATTTTTTTCAGCAAAGCTTAAAACTTTCTTTAGCGCATTGCAGTCATAAAATCCGTTGAATGAGATTGAATTTTTATCAATAGAATTTACTTTCATCCTTTTTTATTAGATAACATAAATATGACAACTGTTAAACTTGAAAACCGAAAAAAATATGAAAATATAGCTTTGATTTTCGTGTACTTTGTTTTAATAATCAATGCAATATTATTTAAAGACAGCATTGTTGCTGTCTTGTCTGCATTTTTCGGTATCACATATACTATGCTTGCAGGAAAAGGGAATCCTAAATGTTACCTATTTGGACTTGCCGGCTCAGGCCTTTATAGCTGGCTTTCGTTGTCAAATGCGCTCTGGGGGAATCTTTGTTTATATGCCTTATACTATATACCAATGCAAATACTCGGATTTTTTAAGTGGAACAAACATTTAAAAGAAAATTCAAAGGAAATTATTAAAAACAAATTGAGTAAAAAAGAGGTTTTGGTACTTACCGCTATATCATTAATTTTGACCATAATTTGTGTATGGATTTTATTTATAACAAAAGATAAAAACCCGATAATTGACGGCATAACAACTATATTTTCAATCGTTGGTATGTATTTAACAGTAAAACGTGCAATTGAACAATGGGTCATTTGGATAGTTGTAAACGGCCTAACTGCAATAATGTGGATACATATAGCATTGAGCGGTGAAAAGGTTTATTCGACAGTATTAATGTGGATTGTATATTTAATCTTGGCAATATATTTTTATCGGATATGGAAAAGAGAAGTTGTATAAAACTTTTCTTGTAGTATAATACTTGGTAATATGAGAGGTAAGAAGGTTTAATGACGGTTGTTTTAGAACATAAGCAAGGCTTGATTGCAGGAGATGGCCAGTTACCCGTAAAAATGGCACAACATGCAAAAGAAAACGGATTTGATGTTGTTTGTATTTCTTTATCTAATGATAACTACAAACAACTAAAAAAATACTGTTCTAAAGTTTATTCCCTATGCCCGGGAGAAGCCCTGAAAATTGAAAAAATTCTTAAAGATGAGGAGATAAAGCAGCTAACTTTTTTAGGTAAAGTCAACAAAACCGTTATCTTAAAACGTCCGAAGTTTGATTCAAAAGCTCTGGAATTTATTAAAAAAGCTATCAGGTTAAATGATGATAAAGTTATGCTTATGATAATTGAAGAACTTGAAAACATTGGCATAACTGTTTTAGACCAAACTGTATTTATAAAAGAATTAATGATTCCATCCGGAGTTTTAGGCCATATACAACCAACAAAGGAACAAATCGATGATGTAAACTACGGATATTGGCTGGCTAAGGAGACCGGGAAACTTGACATAGGCCAATCCGTTGTTATTCGGGATAAAATGATTATGTCAGTAGAAGCTATAGAAGGTACGGATAAGTGTATTAAAAGGGGCGGTAAGCTCGCCAAGAAAAATGCAAGAATAATAAAAGTTGCGAAACCATCACAAGATAAAAGGTTTGATATTCCTGCAATAGGGCTTAAAACTCTAAAAACAATGAAAAAATATAAAGCCGATTTAATTGCGGTAGAAGCTGGCGAAACTATTATTGTTGATAAAGAAAAAGTTGTAAAATTTGCTGATAAGAATAATATTGTGATTATGGCAGTATGATGAAAAAAATTTTTGTTATTACAGGCGAATATTCCGGCGATATCCATGGGGGTAAGGTTGTAAGCCTGCTTAAAGAGAAATACCCTGATATGGAAGTCGAAGCCATAGGCGGTGAAAATCTTAAAAATGCCGGAGCGAAGCTTTTCTGTGACCATTCCAAAATGTCAGCCTTTGGTTTTAGCTTAAAAATCGCAATAGAACATTTAACCCTGGAAAAGCGGCTTTGTGATTATTTACTGAATGAATATAAACCGGATTTGGTTTTATTAATTGATTACGGGACGTTTAATTTAAGAGTAGCAAAAAGACTTAAGGGAAGCGGCATCAAGGTTATCGATTATATTCCGCCTCAGGTTTGGGCAAGCAGAAAATGGCGTATTAGAGGTATAAAAAAATATGTAGACAAAGTTTTGTGCATATTTCCGTTTGAAGAATCATTATATAAAGAATACGGAATTGATGTTCATTTTTGCGGACATCCGCTGGTAAAACAACTTCCGCAAAAAGCAGATAAAAAAGTTTTCTTCGAAAAACACGGCTTTGATATTTCACGTCCATTAGTTTCGGTATTCCCCGGTTCGAGACCGCTTGAACTAGCATTTCTCGCCAATACATTAATTGACGGAGCAAAGAAATTGCAGAAAAAACATCCGGAATTACAATTTTGTATCTCGCATGCCCCAAATCTCAGCGATAACGTTTTTGATAAATACGTAAAAAATACTGATTTTAAAGTTATCAAAGGAGAGAATCAAGCATTGTTAAGTGTATCTGATTCATTAATTTTGGCATCAGGAACTGTTGCTCTGGAAGCTGCATTATATCAAACACCTATGATAATAGGTTACAAAGGCCCATGGATTTTATATTTAATTTATCTAATGGTCAGATGTATAAAAAATGTCTCTCTTCCTAATATCATAACCGGAGAAAACATTGTTCCTGAGCTTATTCAAGCTAAATTTACACCTGAGAATATAAGCTATGAAACAGAACGTTTGCTTTATGAAAAAGATTACAGAGACAATTATATAACGAAACTGGGTAGGGTAAAAGAACTTTTAACAGATAAGTACTCCGCACAAGAAGCTGCTGATAGTATAGTTGGAGTTTTAACCCCGTGAAAAAATATCAAAGTTAAAGTGACTTTATTGATTTATAAAAAAATCCTGATATATCCCCCACCTCTATCCTCCCCCATGGGGGAGGAAGCTGTTGTTTTTATGTATAATCTGCTGTAATTTTAACCCCACCTCGAAATCAAAGATTTCGGTCCTCCCTCAAGGGGAGGACGTGATGTTTATCACGACTCACAATTCACCATTCGCGAATCACGAATCACATAAATTTTCCCCCTCCTGTCTTTCAGACATCCTCCCCCATGGGGGAGGAATTGAAGGTGGGGGCTTATTGAAATTATATCATTTGCAATGCAATAGAAGGTGATTGGTTAGCGGGGTAAATGTTACAGAAGCTGCATAGCAATACTTGGTGATTGGTTAGCGGGGGTAAATGAGTTACAGCAGTTGCAGCGCAATACTTGGTGATTGGTTAGCGGGGTAAATATTACAGAAGCTGCAAAGCAATACTTGGTGATTGGTTTGCTGTGGACATCAGAGTTGCGCAAGCTTGCTGAAGTATCTGCTGACGGATAAAGTCGCTCGATACCTTACTTATATCCGCATCAAGTATGGTCGAACGGCTTGATACAAGATTGTCAAGACTTACGGTTACACTCTCCAAAGCCGAATCCAGCTTATTTGCTACAGCACCGAACTCTGTTTCTTTTTTGCTCAATGTGTTTATAAATGTATTTATTGCTGTATATGCACTGTCGCTTGCACAACCGTCTGTCAAAATATCGTTTAAATCATAGTCGAATCCTAAATCAAATTTTATCTGTGATGATTTTTCGGAATCTAATCCCGCTTGAAGAGTAATTTTTGTACTTTGTTGTTTTATTACGTTGATATTACTTTCCCAAGTTGTTGTATCATAGTCGAAAGGTGTATAGGTTTCATCGGCATATTGTAGTGTACATCCGATTTTATCAAAAGAACTCTCAACATATTTACAGTTACTAAAATTTACTGCACCAAAATTTGTACCATCAGGAGTTATTGCAATTGCACCTGCAGCATTTCCAATATTGCTTGTCCCGGTCAAATCACCATAAAATGATACATTTATGACTTTTGATACTTTTTCTGTATTTATTGCGGCGTTCAATTTCCCTAAAATTCCTCCGACATAGCTATTCCCTGAAACATTACCAAACATCATGCAGTTATTAAGATTACACCCCTGTGTATATCCTATCAAACCGCCAACGTTGTTTTCTCCTGATACCGATGCCTTGCATAACACTCCTTCAGTTATATTCGTGCCGCCTGTCATTACGGATTGTCCGGCGATTCCGCCAACATTATTTAAACCGCTTACACTGCCTGATACTTCACAATTGTATATATAATTCTGATTCTGGGCAGCACTATAGTTTCCCATTAATCCCCCTACATTACTTTCACCCGAAACATTACCATTAAAGAAACAATTATTCAGTTTCGCCCCGTATGCTTCACCTCCTAAGCATCCGCCAACATTATTTTTACCGGAAATATTTCCTTTAGCATAACAATCATCTACATAGCCATTAACATAACCACATACACCGCCTACATTGGTTGCTGAGCCGGTTATATTTCCTTCAAAATATGAATTTTTTACTTTATTGTTAGCTATTATTTTACCCACAACACCACCCAATATATTAACATTCGCACTTGCGTTTATATTTCCCTTAGCAAAACAATTTGAAACACTTCCGCCATGTCCGCATATAATTCCACTGTTTTTACCTTTTATAATATTTATATCGGCATTTATAATACCAAGATTTTTTACAGACCCTTGACAATAAAAAAATAATCCAGATCCCTTCTCATTTCCGTTAATCGTCTGTTTTAAGTTTGATATAATATGCCCGTTGCCATCAAAAGAGGCACTAAAGCTATCGTAAGCTTGTCCTATTGGAACCCAGTTTTCAATTGACGACATATCTATATCATCACACATAACAAATGTTGAACCGGCGCCGTTTTGTCCGCCATTAACAAGTGTACGGAATTTGATTAAGTCCTCAAGGTCACCGATTGCATAAGTAACTCCGCTTTCAAATGAATTAATCTCTTTGACGTGTGTCATGGCATTTACTACAGCATCATCATAGGTTTTCGGGTCAACCAAGAATCCGTCATCTCGGGGTTTGAGTTCACTCGTCAAACCGATACCATCTGGAACCTCCGGTTTAAATTTCTGAATCATACTGATTCCGTCATACTCTGCATTCTTGTATGCTCTGTCTATCTCGGCTACAAGTGCTGCAGCCTCAAGATTGATTGCATTGAGTGATGTTTCTCCGTAGGTTCCGTTGCGTGCCTGCGTAATCAAGGCGTGCAATTTGCTCGCCCTGCTTTGCATCTGGCTCACTGTTTCTTGTGCCACAGACACAAGATTCATTCCCATACCGATGTTGTCCTGCGCCACATTGCATGAGTTAATTTTTGATGTCATTTCCGTTGCAATAGAGTAGTTCGCAGCATTGTCTCCTGCGTGGTTAATCTTGTAACCCGTAGTCAGGCGTTCTATCGCCTGATTAAGTTTGGTCGTGCTCGTTGTCATACTCCGCTGTGCAACTATGGAGGATATGTTGGTGTTAATGCTTAACATACATACCTCCGTTCCAAATGCGTATACCCGCCCCTTGAGGGAGGGTCAAAAT
>JAEEXX010000083.1 GCA_016287985.1 Candidatus Gastranaerophilales bacterium | reverse complement strand
TCTTTTAATAAAGTTTTTAAATCCTTTCGTCGTTTGCTTTCTAGGCGTACCTCCCTATTTACTTGTTCTTTTGCTACTTCTTCCAAATCAATTTCTATCCAATTTGGAGAAAAACACTTGTTTTGAAAATCTTTTTTATTTGACATATACACATATCCCTTATATTCAACAGCTTCACACTTATACTGATTGAGGAGTAAAACGTTTTACAAAACTCTTCACAAATTTTTCAAAACCGCCCATTGCTTCCTTGCATTCAATATAATCCTTAGCTACATCCTTGTACTCATTAGAATTAAAATTGAAGGCTGTCATTTCAGAATATTCAACCAGCATTTCATGTTCGTCATGTTCCATTGTATACCTCTTAATCAACAACTCTACACTGTTTGTTTTGCTTTTTCTTTTTTCTTACAATTTCTATAACGGCACATTTTTGAAAAACTTTAGAGGCAAATGCGAAATCGTTACAATTCTTTACAAACCCTATTTACAAACACCCGGAAATTTGATATTATTGAGGCATAATAAGTTTCTTCAAAAAAAAAGAACGGAAACAATTTCCCGTTCTTTTTTTATTCAACACACGGTGATATAAATGAGATTTGCCTGTGAGACGGAGTGCCGAATCAAAATGAAAGGACAGTATGAAACAGGAATTAAACAGATATGAAATATTGGAAAAAATTACACCTATAATTGAAAATACGGCAGTACGATATAATTTAATTCCGGTAGAAATTGAGTTTATAAAAGAAAATCACCGCTGGTATGTAAGAATTTACATATATTCCTACAACAAAGAAGTGACTCTTGATGATTGTGAAAATATGACACGCAGTCTTAATGAATTTCTGGACGAGTTAATTCCTGTAAAATATTATTTGGAAGTATCTTCACCGGGTTTGGAAAGAAAGTTTAAATCTGACAAAGAGTTCCTCATTTTTAAAGGCAGGAGAGTAAGTATTAAATTAAAAGAACCTTTGGAAGGGGAAAACGAATTAATTTTTAAAGGCGAAATCATAGATTGGGACGACAATGAAGGCTTAACATTTTTCCGTTTTGATGACGGCAAAGAACTTCAAATCCCAAAAGAAAATATAAAATCCGCTAAATTATACATTGATTAGAAAGGGAAATATAAAATGATTAAAATCGGAACGGCATTATTTGAAGCTTGTGAAGAGCTTGAAAGAGAAAGAGGAATATCCAAAGATGTTTTAATTGCATCTCTTTGCGATGCAATGGTCGCTGCTTATAAAAAACACATGCATGTTAAAGAAGCAGCTAATATTGAAGCTATTTTGGACGAACAAACAGGTGAAATCGGTGTATTTTCAACAAAGTTAGTTGTTAAAGAAGTTGAAGATCCTGATATCCAGATTTCTCTCGAAGAAGCAAAAGAAATAGATGATGAAGTAGAACTTGATGATGAAGTAAAAATAGAAGTTACTCCCGATCAGTTCGGAAGAATAGCTGCTCAATCAGCTAAGCAGGTAATTACGCAGAGAATAAGAGATGCTGAAAGAAATAATGTATTAAATGAGTTCCTTGAAAAAAAGGGCACACTTACTACAGGTATTATACAAAGGGTTGAGAATAGAAATGTTATAGTTAATATCGGAAAAACGGATGCTATCATGCCCCAGAAAGAACAAATACCGAGAGAATATTATAAACCGGGAAACAGAATCAGAGTATTCGTGCTTAATGTTAAAGAAACTAATAGATTACCGCAGGTTATTGTATCACATGCGCATGCTGAAATCGTAAGAGAGTTATTTGAACTTGAAGTTCCCGAAATTGAAGATGGAATTGTTGAAATTAAATCAATCGCTCGTGAAGCAGGATTCAGAACAAAAATAGCTGTATGGTCAAATGATCCCGAAGTCGATTCGGTGGGTGCTTGTATCGGCCCAAGAGGTTCAAGAATACAGACTATCGTTGGTGAATTAAAAAATGAAAAGATAGATATTGTCCGCTGGTCACCAGACCCTGTAGAGTATATCGTCAATGCGATTTCTCCTGCCAGGGTGGTATCCGTTGATATCATTACAGGTGATGATGAAACAAAAGATGCACTGGTTGTTGTTCCTGATGACCAATTATCTCTTGCTATCGGACGAGAAGGACAAAATGTCAGACTGGCACACAGGCTCACTGGCTGGAAGATTGATATCAAATCCGTCTCTCAAATGGAAGCCGAAGAAAGCGGAAGTGTTTCAAATTACGACTACAACGATGATGAAGAAAAAGAACGTGCAGTTGATTCAGATGAAATTCAGGAAGAAATCGAAGAAGAAATGAATCAGCAAGCTTATGATGAAGAAGATCTTCAACAGGAAGAAACTGAACCATCAAATGAAGCAGAAGAATCTGTTGAAGAGTAAATTGTATATGGGGAGAGTGTGTTTTATACAGAACACTCTCTCCTCTGAAAACATCAAATTTTAAAATTTGTAAATTCTTTGAACAAAAAACAAAAAACATATAAGATAATAATAGACTATTAAATAATTTTAATTTTTACTTGAGAGCAGGGGAGAGATGAATTATCACAATATAACTAAGGACGACATGTTAAATGGCGACGGTTTGAGAACGGTACTTTGGGTCGCCGGATGCACTCATCATTGCCATAATTGCCAAAACCCAATAACATGGGATGTCGCAGGCGGTATACCGTTTGATGAGGCGGCTGAAAATGAGCTATTTGAAGACTTAAGAAAGCCTTATTGTTCCGGGATAACATTTTCCGGAGGTGATCCATTGCATCCATTTAACAGGGAGGAAGTTTTTAGATTGGCAAGAAGAGTTAGAGAAGAACTCCCTGATAAAACCATCTGGCTTTATACAGGATTTTTATGGGAAGAAATTAAAGATATTCCTGAAATAGCTTTAATGGATGTTGTTTGTGAAGGTAAATTTGTTGAAGAGCTTTTAGATAACAGACTCCATTGGGTTGGAAGTTCAAATCAGAGAGTTATGGACGTAAAGAAGTCTTTGGAGACAAATTCCGTTGTTCTTCATAATTCTTAACGGCTGATTGCACCCCTAAAAACTCTTGTGTATAATATTCGGAGTTGAGCTTTATTTGGAGTAAAACAATGAAGAAAAATAAAAAGCAAATTAAGCTTTTGGCTATCATTAACGAAATATTAAATGGCAGAGAAGGGAATGCACTTTCATTGCTCGAAGATAAATCTAATATGTATGCCCGAAAAGTGGCACTCGGAATGAAAACTTCTTTGGGCTGGAGAGAGCTAACATTTGATGGATTGGGGCTGTTATCAAGAAGGCTTGCTTCATATTTAATTAATGATATTGGCGTCAAACGCGATGAAAAAATAGCAATTCTTTCTGAGTCAAAACCGGAATATGGAGCATGTGTATTTGCATCGGTTATGGCAGGAATGACAACTGTTCCTTTAGATATTAAGTTGACCATATATGAGTTAAATTCAATACTTTCAGATTGTTTACCATCCGTAATTCTAGTTTCAAACAACTATATTGATAAAGCATTAGAACTTCAAAAAGCAGTTCCATCAATAAAACATGTTCTTGTTATGGATGAAATTCCCTTAACAAATGAACTTAAAAGCATTTATACGACTCCGAATAACTATAAATGCAAATGGAGACATCGATCGAGAAAATCAACGATGTTTATTATTTATACATCCGGAACAACAGGAGCTCCAAAGGGTGTTGAAACCACTTTTGGGAATATACTTGCGCAACTGGCTGATTTAAAAGTTGTTCTTAGAAAAATATTTCCAAAACGGGGGGACGTTAGGATTTTGTCAATACTTCCTATGAATCATCTGTTTGAAATGACTGTTGGGCTTGCAACCTTTTTAAATTTTGGATTTTCGGTATATTATACAAAAAGCCTAAAACCTAAAGATATTTTAAACACAATTCAAGATAAAAAGATTAATTTTATGATTTTAGTTCCTGCATTTTTAAGACTTTTAAAAAATGTTATGGAAGCTGAAATAAAAAATTCTTCAATTTTTTATCAAAAAACATTTCCAATTAAGTATTTTCTTGAAAAATTTATTACATTCAGGTGGTTTAAAAAATTGATGTTCAGGAAATTACATAATCTTTTCGGCGGGAGTTTCAAAGCATGTTTGTCAGGCGGTGCACCTTTTGATGTTGAAACAGCAATCTTCTTTAAACGTATAGGCATCGATGTTTATGAAGGCTATGGTTTAACCGAAACAAGCCCTGTTGCTACAATCAATGTTGATAAACACCGAGATTTACATTCCGTCGGGAAAATTCTACCGAGTTACGAAGCTAAAATTGACCCAAATACCGGAGAATTGTTATTAAAAGGTCCTTCTATAATGAAAGGATATCACAACCAGCCTGAATTAACAGCTCAAGCTGTTGATAAAGAAGGCTTTTTCCATACAGGTGATATAGCAAGAATTGACAAAAAGGGACGAGTTTATATAACAGGCAGGATAAAAAATATGATAGTTCTATCAGGCGGTAAAAAGGTTTTTCCTGAAGAAGTTGAAGCAGTATTATCAAAGAGTGATAAGTTTTCTGAAGTTTGTGTATTCGGAATTTCCAGAGAAGGCGGGGCAAAGGACGGAACAGAGGATATTGCAGCAGTTGTTGTTCCGACAGAAGATATGAAAGCAAAGTATCAAGGAAAAGATTTAGAAAAAGAAGTTCGTGAAGAAGTTAAAAAACTCTCCAATAGCCTTGCGCCATACAAACGGCCTTTAAATATAACTATTTTAAATCAAGCCCTTCCTAAAACATCTACAAATAAAATTAAACGAAGAGAGGTAAAGGAGCTTATTAAGGCATAAATTATGTATGAAGAGCTGGAAATAATACATAACAAGTGTTCTGTTTGTGAGAAATGTCATTTATCCAAAACTCGTCATCATATTGTATTTTCAGATGGTTTAGCAAACCCAAAGCTCATGCTTATAGGAGAAGCACCGGGATATTATGAAGATATGCAGGGTAAACCTTTTGTCGGAAAAGCAGGACAACTTTTGGACAGAATTTTTGCATCCGTAGGACTTTCAAGGGAAAAGAATGTATATATATGCAATACAATAAAATGCCGTCCTCCGGAAAACAGGAATCCTTTGCCTGAAGAAAAAGAAGCTTGTTGGGAATATTTGAAAGCGCAAATTGATATAATTCAGCCCAAAATAATACTTTTATGCGGAAACATAGCAGTACAGTCAATCCTTGGTAATGTTGGCGGAATTACTAAAATTAGAGGCAAATGGTTTGACGGTGGTGAGATTGTACATGGTGCAAAGCTCATGCCAATATTTCATCCTTCTTATCTTTTGAGAAATGATTCACGCAAAAAAGGTAGTCCTAAATGGCTTATGTGGCAGGATATACAAGAAATCAAGAAAGTTTATGACAGTTTATAACAATTGATAAAATAAAATTTGCTGTTACATTCCGATACACTTTATTGAATTGAAAAATTTTTTGGGATACTCTTTATCTGTGGTAGTTTATATTGGGTGATTAAATGGAAAAAGGTTTTATAGAAAACGGTTTCATTATCAACCTCAGCAATTCCAAAAACACAAATCAATTGGTTTATGAACTGAGTAATATAATGGAACATCCTGATGTAAAGGGAAAGAGAGTTTGTTTAAAGCTTGGAAATATTGATTTAAAACAATCTCAATTATTAAGTATAAAGGCCCTTATCGAAGCAACTGATGCAAATATAGCATTTATTGATACAACATCAGAACAAACAGAAGCTTCTGCGGTGAGTCTCGGCATTATGATTTCAAAAATGAGCGATGAAATACAACACGAAACGGTTGTTGAACGAACACCAGACGGAGAGCCTGTTTTGGTAAAGGAAGAACTTATAACAGAAGAAGTACCTAAAGCTGATAGTGAAGATTATACCGGTGATGAAAAAACTCAAATTGATGAAAATAAAGTTGTAGAAGTCAGGGCTGACATGGAAACTCCGCATGATGAAAACCCTATTAATACAATAGAAGGAGTTGAAGATACTTTTACTGAGTCTTCCGAACACGAATTGTCGGAGATAATACCTTCTGAACATTATTACGAAAATGATTTTGAACGCCTCGCTGCCAGCGAAGGTTTGCTTAGCAACGAGGATGTAAGTAAATATATTCTTCTTGATACAGGAGAAGTTCTTCCACAAGGCGCAGAAGAACATTCTAAAGATACGAAAGAACTGCCGACACTTTATTTAAATCAAACTCTTCGTTCGGGACAGACTGTAACTTTTGAAGGAAACATATTGATAATAGGTGATGCTCATCCGGGAAGTGAAATTATTGCTGAAGGAGATATTACCGTGTGGGGCATTTTGGGCGGTATTGCACACGCAGGCTCAAAAGGTAATGTTACTTCAAAAGTCAGAGCTTTAAAACTCAATGCAATTCAATTAAGAATTGCAGGATTGTATGCAAGGCGTAATGATACTTTGAATGTTCCTTATGTACAAAAGACAAATGAGTTTACACCTGAAGAAGCTCAAATTGAAGACGGTAAAATTGTTATTTATAAAAAGTTAAGGAGAGATTAATGGCCGGACGTGTTATAGTAATCACATCAGGAAAAGGCGGTGTAGGTAAAACTACAACGAGTGCAAATATAGGAACAGCCCTTGCGAAAGAGGGGTATAAGGTTGTTCTTATTGATACTGATTTGGGATTAAGAAATCTTGACCTCTTGCTCGGTTTGGAAAACCGTATTGTTTACACAATAGTTGATGTAATTGAAGAAAGATGCAAGCTAAAACAAGCATTGGTAAAGGATAAGAAGAATCCGAATTTATCATTGTTAGCTGCAGCACAAACCAGAGACAAGTCAGCAGTTAATGCAGAACAATTAAAAGGTATATGTGACAAGCTTAAAGAAAAGAATGATTTCGTTCTTGTTGATTGTCCGGCAGGTATTGAACAAGGATTCCAAAATGCAATAGCCGGCGCAAGTGAAGCAATTGTCGTTACAACTCCTGAAATGTCTGCTATCCGTGATGCTGACAGAATAATAGGTTTATTAAATACAAAAGAAGAAATCACAAGCACAAGACTTCTTCTCAACAGGGTTCGTCCGAAATTAATTAAAAATAATGAGATGATGAGCGTTGATGATGTTGTAGGCATTTTGGAAATCCCGCTTTTGGGTATAATTCCTGAAGATACCGGTATTATTACATCTACAAACAAAGGTGAGCCTATTGTAAATGATGAACATGCTCTCGCAGGACAAGCGTACAGAAATGTAGCAAAGAGGGTTTTAGGTGAAGAAGTTCCTTTCTTGGATTTGGATGAGCCAAAAGGGATAATGGCTAAGATTAAAGGCGTTTTTGAAAAATTGAAAGCGAAGGTGTAAGATGGGACTTTTAACTGATTTTTATAATACGGTTGCAAAGTTCTTCCGTCCGCAAGAAGAAGTTGGTGAGGACGCTTCGAAGTCAGTGGCAACAAACAGGTTGAAACTTGTGTTGATGCAGGACAGAACAAATCTTACTCCTAAGATTCTTGAGCAGATGCGCGGAGAGCTTGTCGACTTGCTTTCAAAATATCTTGAAATGGATAAAGAACTTCTTGAACTAAATTTTGAACAAGAAGG
>JAEEXX010000082.1 GCA_016287985.1 Candidatus Gastranaerophilales bacterium | reverse complement strand
TCAGCATATATAGCAGGTCCCACGATTATCGGTGCCACTAATGAAGTAAGGCAGTGCGCCTTTATCAGAGGCTCAGCTCTTGTTGGCGAAAACTGTGTAGTGGGAAATTCCACTGAATTAAAGAATGTCATTCTTTTTAATAATGTGCAGGTTCCCCATTATAATTATGTGGGCGATTCTGTTTTGGGCTATAAATCCCATATGGGAGCAGGCTCCATCACCAGTAATGTTAAAAGCGATAAAGCTCTTGTGGTAGTACATAATGAAGGTGAAAATATCGAGACCGGCCTTAAAAAGTTCGGCGCCATGTTGGGCGATAATGTTGAGGTCGGCTGTAACAGCGTTCTTAACCCCGGAACTGTGATCGGAAAAGAATCAAATGTCTATCCCACATCCTGTGTACGCGGAGTCATCCCTGAAAGATCCATACATAAAAATAACGGAGAAGTGGTAAAAAAGCGATAAACTCTGCGTTAAGACCTTTTTGGTAAAATGTTAATCGGTTGATTTTGGATGATTAATTAAATAAATTGATATTATTTTAACTCTCAGGCAAAATTTTGCTGGATTTTTGCCGTAAACTATGTAAAAATAATTGGAGGTTTAAAATCACTTTGAAAGGAGTTCAAATACATGATTTATTCAAATGAAGTTGAAAAAATGTGTAAGGTAGCGCAGGGCGTTCACCATGGTTGCGCACCCATCCCGGAAGAAGCTAAATGGGTTAGATCCAAAGAGATTAAAGATATTTCCGGTTTGACACACGGTATCGGCTGGTGTGCACCTCAGCAGGGCGCATGTAAGCTTACACTTAATGTTAAGGAGGGTATCGTACAGGAAGCTCTTGTTGAAACCATCGGATGCTCCGGTATGACTCATTCCGCAGCTATGGCTGCTGAAATCTTACCCGGCCTTACAGTACTTGAAGCATTAAATACTGACCTTGTATGTGATGCAATCAACACTGCAATGAGAGAATTATTCTTACAAATCGTTTACGGCAGAACTCAATCAGCATTCTCAGAAAACGGTTTGCCTGTTGGTGCAGGACTTGAGGATTTAGGTAAAGGCCTTTGCTCTATGTGTGGTACAATCCACTCAACAAAACAAAAAGGTGTTCGTTACCTTCAATTAACAGAAGGTTATATCCTTAAACTTGGTTTAGACAAGAATGACGAAGTAATCGGATATCAATTCATTAACATGGGCAAATTTATGGATGCAATCAAAAAGGGTACTGACCCGAAAGAAGCATTTGATAAAAATGTAGGTACTTACGGCAGATTTGCAGATGCAGTTAAATATATTGATCCTAGAGAAGAATAAAAAGTTAATAGGAGAAAAGTTAATAAGTTAATAGGCAAAATCAACTTTTAAGTTTCTTATTAACCTAGCTCTTATTAACTTATTAACAAAAACATAAAACTTGTAGTATTAAAACAAATAAGGAATAAAAAAAATGACAGTAAAATTTGAAGGACAAGACAGACGTGAAGCGACTCTTGCAAAGGTTTTACCTGAATATGGTTTTAAATCTTTAGAGGAAGCTCGTGATTTATGTCTGTCTAAAGGTATTGATGTAGATGCTATTGTTAAAGGCATTCAGCCTATCGCATTCGATAATGCTTCTTGGGCATACACTTTGGGCTGTGCCATTGCTATTAAAAAAGGTATTAAAACAGCGGCAGAAGCAGCTGAAGCCATTGGCTTAGGTTTGCAGGCATTCGCAGTTCCAGGGTCTGTAGGTGACAGACGTCAGGTAGGTATCGGCCACGGTAACCTTGGTGCTATGCTTTTAAGAGAAGAAACAAAATGTTTTTGTTTCTTAGCCGGTCACGAATCTTTTGCAGCTGCAGAGGGTGCAATCGGTATTGCAAGAAATGCCAACAAAGTGAGAAAAGAACCTTTAAGAGTTATCCTAAACGGTTTAGGTAAAGATGCTGCTCACGTAATCGCTCGTATTAACGGATTTACCTCTGTTGAAACCGAATACGATTACAAAACAGGCGAACTCAAAATCGTTAAAGAAACTCCGTTCTCAGACGGTGAAAGAGCAAAAGTTCGTTGCTACGGTGCTGACGATGTTAACGAAGGTGTTGCAATAATGATTAAAGAAGGGGTTGATGTTTCTATCACAGGCAACTCAACTAACCCGACAAGATTCCAACACCCTGTTGCAGGTACATACAAAAAATGGTGCTGGGAAAACGGAAGAAAATACTTCTCAGTTGCTTCAGGCGGCGGCACAGGTCGTACGCTTCACCCTGATAACGTTGCAGCAGGCCCTGCTTCTTACGGTATGACTGATACTATGGGGAGAATGCACGGTGATGCTCAATTTGCCGGTTCATCATCAGTTCCGGCTCACGTTGAAATGATGGGCGTCATCGGTATGGGTAACAACCCGATGGTTGGTGCAACCGTTGCTGTTGCTGTTGCTGTTGAAAAAGCTATGGCTTAAATAATAATATAAACAATATTATATATAAGAAACGATTTGTTGAATAACAAATCGTTTCTTTTTTGTTACAAAATATCAAGCGGTCAAGTATTTTGGTAAAAATAGTTTATTCTTTTTTAAAACCAATAGGAGAATTTTTCTTATTATCTCGCAATGCAATTGCATTAAGGATGTCTTCCGCAGTTATACTAAGGCTTTGAATATCATCCACGGTAACAGTATTATTTTCCATATTTTCAAATAAACCAGTACGTTCAATGGCTAAATCATGCGCTTGGCCAACTACACCTTCAATAGCGGATCCGGTATAGTTTAATTTTAGCATTTCTTCAAAGATTCCTTTTCGTTCGTTTTCGGGAATATCTATTTTTAACCTTTTCGTATGAATATTAAATATTTGTTCAACATCTTCAATTGTTTGAGGAGGTAATACTTCTATGTGAGTACCGAATCTTCCATCTCTTTTCACGGCTGAATCTAAAACGGCAAAGTTGTTTGTTGCTAGAATCACAAATACTTGTTTGTCTTCCAATTTTATGTCGCTCATAAGTTGCAGAACTTTATTTAGTTCTTTATCGCCGTAGACATCTTTGCTGCCTCTGGCTTTGCATAATGCATCAGCTTCATCAATAAATAATATTGAAGGTTGTCTTCTAATCAAATCATCAAATAGCATTTGCCATTGTTTTTCAGTTTCTCCGACATACATATTTTCCATGTCGGTGGCACCGATTTTAACAAAATTGCAGCCACATTCTTCAGACAGAGCTTGAGCCAAAAGACTTTTGCCAGTACCCGGAGGACCATACAAAATAATACCCTTATCAATATTTCTGCCTTCATATACTTTGGGAAATTTCATAGGATAAAGTATTTTTTGTTTTAATTGTTTAATAGCATTGTCCTGCCCGCCTACACGTGCAAATCCTGAAATAGCGGGTTTTTCTAATGCTGTTTGTTTTTCTTTTGCCTCAACAACATCCTTTTCTTGATTAACAGACGGAATATATTCTTTAGGGGTGGGTTTTGTCGGACTGTATCTATCAGGTTTATATTTTGAATCTAAACTATTCCATTTAAACCATTCTCCGGTTCCAAGCCCTTCGTATACTGTCCAAAAGTCATCTAATTCGTCCGGATTATCGTTTAGATAATTAGCCATCATTTTACGTTTTTCAATATTAGATGTTTCCGTCCAACCGAGTATAGTTGTTAAGTATTCTTGTACATTTGGATGTGAATAAATAGGGTGTTCTGATATAAAATCAGCAAAATCCATTATAGCTTCGCAATTAGATTTTAATAGGTTGTCATCTATATCTGTTACATGATTATAAGAAGATTCATGACGGTTTCTGTCACTGGTAGTTTGTACAATCATATTAATCCAAAAATCAAAGCCTTCTCTTAATTTAGTATTTCTGATAACTGTGTGATTCAAAAGAAAATCCGTTAATTGTAGCTGCCATTGGCTTTTGAAAGCATAAGCATCAGCCCCAAATATAATGCCATACTTTTTGCCTTGAGCTATAACTTTATCTTTTAATGCTTTAAACTCCCGGTTTGACAATTGTTTTAGTTCATACCCCTTAAAATTAACATTACCAGATAAAGGGGCATAATAAATGGGCATTGTGCTTAAATTATTTACTTGATTATGTGTAATTTTATTGGTTTTCTTTGCTGATTTGTTCTGGGGACAATTTCTGGGATTAGTATAATTTATTGAACTGATTTTCATAATATTTTCCTGTACTTATTATTAATCAATATAATAAAAACCCGTAAAAATATTTTTTGCTATTTACAAAATATCAAGCGGATCAACATCAACTGCAAGCCTGATGTCTTTGGGTAAAGTAATTTTGTCTATAAACTTTGAAATAAAATCATGCCCTTTTTGAGATAATTTATTTTTAATTAAAATTTGGAATCTAAAATGTCCATTAATTTTAGAAATAATACAAGGTGTAGGCCCCAGCGTTTCCAAATATTCTGTAAATCCAAATTTTTCTGTCATAGTATTTAATCTTAATGCGATTTCCAATGCTGATTTTTCAGCCCTAAAATTATTTGAAGAAGAAAGAATTAATCTGATTATTTGGCTAAATGGCGGATAATCAAACTCTTGGCGTGCTTTTATTTCTGTTTCAAAGAATTTTTCATAATCTTGCGATTTTGCCGTTTGAAAAGCATAATAATCCGGATTATACGTCTGGAATAATACTTTACCCTTGTATTCACCTCTACCGGCTCTTCCCGCTACTTGGGTTAACAGTTGGAATCCACGTTCGGATGCTCTAAAATCAGGTACAGAAAATCCAGTATCAGCACTAATTACACCAACTAAAGTGACATTCGGATTATCAAGTCCTTTAGCTATCATTTGAGTACCGACAAGTATATCAATATCACCTTTTTGAAATCTGCTCAAAAGTTCAATATGTGCATTCTTTTTAGTTAACACATCACTATCAATTCGCTCAACCTTGTATTTAGGGAAAAGTTCTTTTATCAAAATTTCTATTTTCTGCGTTCCGGTACCTGAATTTGAAAGTGCATCACTTCCGCAAACAGGACAATAATCCGGCATGCTCATTTCTTTACTGCAGTAATGACATTTTAGTTTTTTCCCCTCTGTATGCCAAACCATAGGTATAGAGCAATCAGGACATTCTATAACAGTTCCGCATGATTTACATTGAGTATATGTTGAAAAACCTCTGCGATTCATAAGTAATATTACCTGATTACCACTCTCAACAGATTCTGCAATTTCATTTTGTAAAGGTTTAGAAATTATTCCTCTATATGCAGCCTTACCGTACTCTTGCATATTAA
The DNA here is from genome assembly GCA_016287985.1 of Candidatus Gastranaerophilales bacterium. Taxonomy (GTDB): domain Bacteria; phylum Cyanobacteriota; class Vampirovibrionia; order Gastranaerophilales; family Gastranaerophilaceae; genus CAG-196. The sequence continues at coordinate 2,572 of JAEEXX010000082.1, read as the reverse complement.
TAACTTCGGGTTTTGCAAGAGGTGCATTATTATACCGTTTTAACATTTGAAACAAATTATTATTATTTAATGCATAATAATACGTTGATATATCCGGAGTTGCAGAACCCAGCAATAAAGGTGCCTGATAAAATTGCGCCAAACGGTATGCTACAACACGTGCATCGTATCGAGGCGCAGGATTTGTTTGCTTGTATGCTCCTTCGTGCTCTTCATCAATTATAATTAGCCCTATATTTTGTAAAGGTGCAAAAACTGCAGAGCGAGCACCTGCTAAAATCTTTATCTCATTTCTATACAATCTTTGCCAAACATCATATTTTTCACCTTCAGATATACTACTATGCCAAATTGCAACATCATTTATTCCAAATTTCTTTGCTAAGCGTTTTGTAAGTTGAGAAGCTAATGCTATTTCGGGAGCCAAAAATAAGACATTTTTCCCGGAATCTATCACATCTTTTATTAATTTAAAATATACTTCTGTTTTCCCAGATGCTGTTACTCCATGCAAAAGAATTGGCTTTTGTGACCTTAATTTTGATTTAATTCCTTCATAAACTTCTTTTTGCATATCAGAAAGTTCCGCTAAAGGCTCTATAGGAAGGTCTTTAAATATAGTAAGCGGATTTCTGTATATATATTCAACACCAAACTTGACCAAACGAGCTTTTTCAAGCTTCTTCATTGTGGCTCTTGTTGTTTTTGCCTGCTCTTCAAAATCAATCAATGATATTTTACCAAAACCTTTCAGAAGTTCAAGAATACTAATCTGACGCTTTGTAACTCCGCTCTCTTTCGAAAATTTACCTGATTGAAGAAGTAATTCCCCAATTGGTGTAATCTCCACTGACATTTCAGTTTTGGAGTTTTTTTCAATCAGTTTCATCGGAATAGCTGCATTTAAAACAGTTACAAAATCTGTACAGTAATAATTTGCGACCCATTCAAGTAATTTTAGGTATTTTATTGAAAATAGAGGGGTTTCATCCAGAATCCTGTTGATTTTCTTGATTCTTATACCTTCGGGAACATATTCAGTAAATCCGACAACAAATCCGTTTACAAGTCCCTGCCGGCCAAAAGGCACTAAAATTGCTTGCCCTATTGCAATTTTGGCATCGAGTTTTTCCGGAATATTATAGCTAAAGGTTTTTACACCCAAACCTTTTATATTAATCAAAACTACTGCATATCTCATCTAATATATTATACTTTAAACCGCTACCTAAAACCTCATAATTATTAAGTTTTGTTAAGCTTGTAATTTGGAGATTTGATTCGCCGAAAACCAGTAATAACAACACTTTTATTTTTTAATTGTAAAGTTTTGTAACAATATGACTCACATGGTGTTACTAAATTTTCAAATCGGGGAATGAAGGAACTATGAAAGCAAGGACGCTCACACAGGAAGGTGTGATCGGAAAGGAATTATAAAGATGGCACTAACAATTAACACAAACATTTCTTCAATTGTAGCTCAGAATAATTTAGCAAAAGCTACAACCTCACTTAACAAAGCAATTGAAAGAATGACCACCGGTTATAAAATTAACCACGCAGGTGACAATGCTGCAGGTTATTCAATCGCAAGAAATTGGGAAACACAATTGGGTTCATTAGATGTAGCAGCAGACAATGCAGCTATGGGTGCTGATATGATGTCTACTCTTGAAGATCACTATTCATTAGTATCAACTCACTTACAACGTGTAAGAGATTTGACCGAACAAGCTGCTAACGGTACTTATGGTTCTGATTCATTAAATGCTATTAAATCTGAAATTACTGCTAGACTTGAAGAAGTTGACCGTATTACAGCAAATTGCGAATACAACGGAAGAAAAATGATGAACGGTTCAATAAATAAAAGTATTAACCTTCAAGTCGGTTTATACTCAGGCGCTGATAGCCACATAACACTCGACAGCTCATTATTTGCGAATGCAAACATTGAATCACTATTTGGTGAAGATAAAGCTACTGTTGCTTCAAAATGTGCAGGTTTAACAGACGGCACGACTGCAGCATCAATGTTAGATAGAATTGACAACGTAATTAAAGAAATCTCTAACAGAACAACAACTTTAGGTGCTGCTCAGAATAGAATTGATTCTGCTATTGAATCTATCGGTGTTCAATCCGAAAACATTACTTCATCACTTTCTACATTAAGAGATGCAGATATAGCAGAGGAATCATCAAATTACATAAAAGCACAAATTCTTCAACAAGCTGCTGCTACTTTGTTATCAACAGCTAACCAAACACCAAGTATAGCATTAAACTTACTGTAAACGTAATTGGGAGAATAAGCGTTATAAAGAGTTTGTTCTCCCGCATGAAAAAGAAAATATGCATGGATTGCATAGAGTATAACAAAATAAGCCAGAAAGGAGTCTTAAAATGGCACTTACAATTAACACAAACATTTCATCAATCGTTGCACAGAGAAACTTAGCGAATGCAACAAGTTCATTGAACAAAGCAATTGAAAGAATGACAACAGGTTACAGGATTAACCATGCAGGAGACAATGCTGCGGGTTATTCAATCGCAAGGAATTGGG
>JAEEXX010000081.1 GCA_016287985.1 Candidatus Gastranaerophilales bacterium | reverse complement strand
GTGACCCCTCTTAAAAATACCTGAAATACTATTTCAGTAGTAGCTTCGATTTGCTTCTCTGCAGTCTGTCTGAAATGTTTAACCGTATAAAGACCTACCAAAAGTGCTGCAATAACGCCAGCTAATATTATAAAATCAACCAATCCGAATTTTTTCATTATTCCTCCTTAAAAATCAAGACTAATTTCGTTTGGAATTTCTCTTTTAATTTCATCAATCGTTGTTGTAGCACAACCAAATTGCCTGATTACGATACCTGCAGCAATGTTGCCAATAATAGCTGCCTCTATAGGTTTGGCTCCGCTTGCCAGTCCTAATGCATATGTTGCAGTTACAGTATCACCGGCACCGGTGACATCAAAAACTTTTGACTTATTAAACACAGGAATATGAGTATATTTATCGCCCTTTTCGATTAAGACCATACCGCAATCGCCACATGTAATAAGTATATTTTCTGCACCTGTTTGTTCAATCAACATATTACCTGCTCTGATAAAATCTGCTCTGTTATTAATATAAAAACCAACATGCTTTTGAGTATCAGGGAGATTGGGAGTCATAGAATAAATCCCCTTATACCGCCCTAAATCTCTTTGAGCGTCAACTATCACTTTTACTGAATTTTCATTTGCCAATCTTGTTGTTGTTTCAATTATTCTGTCAGTAATTGTACCGATATGATAATCAGAGAGTATTACAGCATCGTAATTTGAAATAACACGTTTAATGTTTTCAATTACCCTGTCTTCTGTTTCGGAACTGATGGGTGCATTTGTCTGCCTATCGATTCTTACAATCTGTTGTGTTACGGATTGTGAACAAGAACCTGATATTCTTGTTTTTGTTGTAGTTTTTCTATTTGTATCAATAACAATATTACTACAATCAATACCGGTAGAATTAAAAGCATTTCTTAAATCATTTGACTGATAGTCATCTCCTACAACACCTATAACGCTCACCTTTGAATCATTCAGAGCCGCAACGTTATGAGCAGCATTAGAAGCTCCTCCCAAAATGTATTTTGTGTGAGTATGCTGTAATATTAGTACCGGAGCTTCACGTGATATTCTTTCAGTATCACCGTAAACCATCTCATCAAGTGCCAAGTCTCCAATTACAAGAATTCTCGGGTTTTTGAATTTTTCTGCAATTTCCATTAATGCTTTGTTTTGAATACTCATCTAAATCTCTCTTACGATTGCTATTAATAAAAATATCATATATAATAATATCATAAAAGTTCTTATAAAGGGAATTATTCCGAATGGCAGAGAGTAATGAAGATTTAAATGATAAAGTCTTAAGTGATGATGACCCGTTGGACATAAATGAACTGGCATCTTTGAATGAAGATATTACGGATGAATTTATAGAGCAACTGCAAAATCAAATAACCGCCGGCGTAAAATCAAATAATGATGGGGATTTGTTTGAAGAAGTACAAAATAAGGAGTCTGATGCTGATAATGATACAGATGACCCCTTCTTAAAGAAATATAAAGCAAAGTTAAATAAAAAAGACGAACCCGAAGTTAAAACAGCAGTAACTGCACCTGAGGCAGAAAAACCGGTAGAAAAAGAAGCAGAGGCGGAAGTTGCAGGTCCTGAATCTGTTGCCCCTTCAGTTGAGCAGCAGGATGTGCCTGTTCAAGAAATACCACCGGAAACTGAAGCGGATGAGAATAAAGAAGTAGTTTCAATCGGAGATATTACTGAAAAACCTTTAACAAAAGAATTAGCTGCGTATAATAACAATTTGGATTATCTTGATAATAATGTTAAGTATGCAAAATACGTCATCTACATCGATCCTGAGAATCAGGAATTTATAGATAGTCTTACGGTTAAAGAAAGAAAAAATTTAATTAACAGAATTTTAAAAGAACAAGATGCAATTGCTCTTACAAAAAGACGGCTAGGGAAGGCGCAAACGATTATCACACACGCAATTATTGCAATATTAACAATTGTACTGGCTATTCCATGCATATACTGGGCAATCAACGCTTCTCTTGAAACTACAATTAATAATTATAGAGCTTCTCAGTCTATATTTGAACAGTTATACAAAGAAAAAGGGAAAATTCAGACAAATCGTTTGAAATAAGCATTTATGCTGCTTCTGATATATTTGAAATTCGCTGTAAGTTATCGTTCATGATAATTTTCTTCTTGTTAGTATTTTTTGTTGAATTTTCTTCTTTTCCAAGCAATATAGATGCAATTTTTCCACCAATTTTGTACCCTGCAATCGATGCGCATACAAAGAATATACCCTTTAATACGCCGGGAACTGAAGTGAGAGATATCTTGTTGAATAGTTTCTTCGTCCTGCAGTAATCTTCCAGCGCCTTTACTTGTTTTTCTATGAATGGACTCTTATGATACAATGCTTCTCTTGCAACCATTTCAGATGTGCCGTCAAGATGTATTCCTTTATACGGCATTCCAAGTATACGTTTTGCGGCATTCTCAAATCCAAACATAGTCGCTAAACCTAAAATTTCTCTTGAAGCAGTATCTGCCTTGTCGTCTGAACCAATTACCTTAATTGCACTTGCACCGCAAATTAACGGATTCACATTGTTCGAAGCGAAATTTAAGAGTTTTGAAAAGAACTTAAAGAATTTGCTTGATTCGGATAACCCTTTAAAAGCGTTGCTCATAGCGTTAATTGAATCTGAAGCGGAAGTTATATGTGCTGTTTCTGTCAAGCCCTGTGCTGCTCTAATCCCCTTAAGTGTTTGCCCTCCTGCTATTACCATATTGGCAGCCCCATATAGAGGATGATGATCATCCATTGCATCAATTCCTCTGCCAACTCTTCTGGCAGCGAAGATGCTGCTGGATGCTACAACTGGAGCAAATAATGCTAATTTTTCAATACAGGCTGACATACAAAAATACCTTTACGCACTACATATATATAAAGTATTTTTTCTTTTAAATATTGCCAAAGTTACGTAAATTGTTACAAATATTTACATGTTTATTAGCATATTTGCCATTTTATACCCTTAGAAAAAGCTTCTCTTTTACCTCCCGAGTTTTTCGATTAAAGTTGCATGTTTTGAAGCAAAATCTTTTCCTCTTGCGATTATAGCTGCTTTTAATATTGCATGCAAATCTATCGGTGTAATGTCTTCAAAATTATTTGGAAGTCTCAACGACCAATTTTGGTCGCCGGAAGTTCCCGGAGTATTATAAGTTTCTTTTATTTGAAAGTAATCGGTAAAGAACATTTGAACATTTCTTGCTTTAGATGCAAATAATTCAACCAGTTTAACAAATGTTAAATAATCTTTATCCTGAGTTAATCTAACTATAATATCATCTTTATTTTCAGCATCTGCAAATAAGTCTTCAACAAGATTTTTGGCATGGAGATAACCCTCATGGGTATTAATCATAGATTCAGCCCACATCGCAATAGGATTATTATCGTGCGTTCCAACCATATTCCAAACGTGTTCAGTTATATTTTTGCATCTATAAGGATGTTCCGGTTTTTCAGGCACAACAAATTGTGTGAGTCTCATACCCTGCAATTCATATTTTTTCATAACCGCATCTACAGGATTTGTAAGTGTGCCTAAATCTTCACATACAATTGCATTCTTATCAAGTCCGCATTCTTTTGCAGCTGCAATAACAACTTTTTCAATTAACCTGCCGTACAATTTAATTTGTTCATCTGATAAAGTTTTGACTCTTTTTTCTTTATCAGATTCTAATGTCCAATCCAAATCTTCATTTTTTGCAATAGCATATTTTGAAAGTTCAGGGTGCTCAGGAGATGAATACAATCTTCCTGCACCTTGTTCAGGCATTGGTTTTTTGCCGGCTTTGTATACCCAAGGATCAATCAACCCTACAATATGGTCAATTCTTACACCTCCGGGATTTTCTTTGAACATTTTTTTGTAAAGGTTTTTCATTAAAATACCGCCTTCACCTAAAGAACCATCCTTTTTAAACATCTTATCAGGATCCATAACAGGGAACCCCCATGCTTGTCCGTCTTTTGAAAAATAGTCAGGCGGACAACCAAGATACCAGCCGGGCATAAATAATGATTGATATGCCCAAGCATCACGATCCGAAAATGCAACCTGTCTATCTGCAATCATCTTAATATTATGCTCAAGTGCATATTTTTTAGTCTCTTCATTCTGTCTTTCTAACACAAACTGACAGAACTTGTAGAATTCTATTTCGTCATCATATTTTTTCTTTATTTCATCTATTCTTTGTGCAAATATTTTCTTTTCATCTTCAGATTTTGGATTTAAAAGATTCTTATCTGTTTCATTTTTCCAGCTGTACCAATAATCATTGCCGTTTTCTATTGACAATGCTTCGTATAAAGCATCATTGTCAAGCCAAAATTTATTTTCCTTTTTAAATTTTTCAAACTCTTTCTTTAATAATTTTGAGGTTCTGAAATTAATCCAAGCTTCTTTCAAAGCTTCTTTCTGGGCCTTATGAATGTAGGAGTAGGCTGTTCTCCCGGAATTTTGCTTAGGATTATCTGAAACAATTTTATTAAAAGTTGCGTCGGATAATATGTTACCCCACTCTTTTTCAGTAAGCTGTTTCAAATCTATGAAAAGAGGATTCCCTGAAAAAATAGTTCCACAATATGGGGAAGAATCTGAAGCTTTAGTTTTTCCTGCAGGACCGAGTTGCAATGCATTAAAAATGCCCGAAGTGTAATCTATAAGTTTATGTCCGGCTTCTGAATTATATGAACCAAAACCGGTATCTTCGCCGTCTTTTGCCGGAAAACTTCCGGCATGAATAATCAATGCAAAATTATCTTTGCCAAGAACTTTTAAAGCCTCTTTAATTAATTTTGTGTCTCTCTTTTCTTTTATTAAATTTAAACAGACCATAAATATACTCCTTTACATTACCTGATAAAAGTGTATCTAAAAAAATATCTTATTTCAATAAATTTTGCCAAAATTGTTAATTTGAGATACAATTTAGCTATGAGGAAATTGGCTTTAATACTATGTATATGCTTGGGAATAAATTTTTGTTTTGCTTCGGAAGAATTATCAAAGCAGGCAACGGCATTTTATAGTGACAATAATTTTGATAAAACGATGGAATTGCTTCTTCAAATTAGTGAAAATGAGCGTTCTGCACAAGATTGGCTTTTATTGGGGAATCTTCTTGATGAAAAAGGTGAAAAGGAACAAGCTCTTTTTATGTATCAAAAAGCCCTGAATGCAGATTCAAAATATTATAAAGCTTATTACAATATTGCCAATATTTATCTTGAACAATCTAAGTATAATATGGCCGTTGATAATTACAACAAAGCAATAAAAATTAATAAGACAAATCCCTATTTATACTACAATTTATCTTGTGCGTATTTAAAGCAGGGCAGGAACAAAGATGCAAAAGCGGCTTTAATAAAGGCTGTTACTTTAAAAAATGATATTCCCGAAATTCATTACAATATGGCATATGTGTATCGAAAACTAAATAATCCAAAATTAGCACAAATTTATCTGGACAACTATAATAAACTAATTTCTAATAATTAATTGTTACTGTATAGTGTATAATTTGAGTTATTGTGAAATATCTTAGCAGATAGTCTTTTCCCAAGAAATAACTGCTTTATATGAGCTCCTTACAAGCGGACCGATTTGATAGTTCATAAATCCGATTTGTTTTGCAAGTTTTTTCAATTCTTCAAATTCATCAAGAGTATAATATTTTGAAACAGGCAGATGCTCTTTTGATGGTCGGATGTATTGTCCGATTGTGATAATATCTACTTTGGCATTTTTTAAGTCACGCAGTGTTTTTTCTATCTCATTTGGCTTCTCTCCTAAACCAACCATTAGTCCGGATTTTGTAACAATGTCAGAATGATCTTTTATATACTCTAAAATACCAAGCGATTTTCGGTAGTTCCCTTGGGGTCTTGCTGTTTTAAATAATGATTCAACCGTTTCAATATTGTGATTAAAGACGTCAGGTCGGGTCTTGATAATTGTATCCAGAGCTCCATTATTCCCTCTGAAATCAGGGGTTAAAATTTCTATTTTTATATCTTGATTAAATTCTCTGATTTTATAGATACAATTTGCGAAGTGTTCTGCTCCGCCATCGGGTAAATCATCTCTTGTAACAGATGTTATTACTACATAGTTTAACCCTAAATCCTTCACTGCTTCTGCTATATGCAAAGGTTCGTCGTTATTTAAAGGTGCCGGTTTTTCCGTTCTAATATTACAATATCTGCAATTTCGTGTACAGACATTTCCCATAATTAAAAAAGTTGCTGTATTTTTTGAGTAGCATTCATTTTTGTTTGGGCATCTTGCTCCTTCGCAAACTGTATTCAAGCATTTATTTTTAAGAATATGCCTCACCTTTTTTGTTTTTTCGGTATCAATAATTGGTCGTTTTAAGTATTCAGGCAACCTTTGCATCATTCATATACCTTTTCTTCAACTGCCAACTGCAGATAAATTTTTACGCAGAAACCGCATTCTTCATTTGAATAGATACGGATTTCACCATTCATAGCTTCCACTAATCCTTTAACTATGTAAAGACCTAAACCTGTGCCTCTTGTTGTGCGTGTTGTAGAATCATCTATTCTCGTAAATTTATCAAACAGTGTTTTTAATTTTTCTCTGGGAATTACGTCATAGTCATTTTTTACACTTATTACCAATTCATTTTGTCTGAGTTCATAATCTAATATTACAGGGCCATCGTCTTTTGCATATTTAAGGGCATTTTCTATCAAGTTTACAAAAACTTGTTCGAGTCTGTCATTGTCTCCCATAACATCAATATCACAAACAATATTATTGATAATTTGTCTGTGAGCATCGTTTTTTACCAACAAAATAGCATTCTCAATTGTTGAAGAAATTGAAACCGGTTTTAAGTCAAAATTAAGTCGAGTTCCTTCTATATCTGGAATAACAAGAATATCTTCCACCATCCTTGATAACCTTTCGGATTGTTTTTTTATAATTTTCAAGGATTTTTGTTTTGTTTCTTCGTCGATTTCAATATCCTGCCTTAAAAGTCTTGAAGTATATCCCTGAATACTTGTCAAGGGGGTTCTGAATTCGTGGCTTACAGTGTCTATCATATTTGAACGAAATTCGTTAAGCTGTTTAAGTTCACGATTTTTTTTGTTCAATTGAATATACGACTTGTGAATTTGAGAAATCATTCTGTTGAATTCATTCCCTAAAAAAACTATTTCAAAAGGAGTAAATATGTTGGTTAGCAGTCGTATTCTGCGCCTGTAATTACCTTTTGAAATTGCAATTATTGCTTTAAACAATTGTCTAATATTTGTGTAGAGATATGAAGTATATAGGCCAACAACAAAGAATACCGCAAGAACAGTTAATAATATTGACAGGATTATTTTGTCTCGGCTATGTTCAATAAATCTTTTTGTAATATTTTCGGTGGTATTTACGATAATAATTACATTTGGGGAAGTTTTTTTGTGATATGCAAGCGGCTGATTTTTAATATCTCCGTATATTACGGTTTCGTTCTCTTCCAAGTTTTTGGGTAATTGTTCGACACTATTTTTAAAAATGGCCTCTTCATAATTTATTGATGCTATAAGATGTTTGTCGTCTCCGCTTAGAACGTAAATTTGCCGTTTATTTTGGTTGATTGTTTTAAATATTTTCTCTCTTAAGTCATTTATATCTAAGACTGCAATAAGCTGCTTCCCGTCTGTCAAATCTTTGGTATAAACAACATAATTGTTATCTTCTTTATATTTATTATATTTTGAAATATCATCTGGGTTTATTATGTCCAGTACTTTATAAAAGGACATGTCATTTATTATCGTATTTAAGTAATCCTCT
>JAEEXX010000080.1 GCA_016287985.1 Candidatus Gastranaerophilales bacterium | reverse complement strand
ACTTTAACACAGGAAGCGGTTTATCTTGTGTTTTTATTGTATTTGTTCTTGCCGTATTGGAGATCAGTTTATCATTTGATAATGCAGTGGTAAATGCAATAAAGCTTGAACACATGTCAGAGAAATGGCGTCATAGATTCATTACGTGGGGAATTTTAATTGCGGTTTTCGGTATGAGATTTCTTTTCCCGCTGGCTGTTGTTTCAATATTTGCGAAACTGCACATAACAGAAGTCCTAAATATGGCTCTTAGCGATGTAAATCAGTATGCACACTACCTTGAATTAACCCATGCACCTATAGTAACCTTTGGCGGTGCTTTCTTACTAATGCTTTTTATGGATTACCATACAGAAAAGAACAAGAAGCTCCATTGGATTAAATTTCTTGAAGTGCCTTTGCAAAAATTATCAAAAATAAAAGGTATTTGCACATTTACGGTATTAGCTGTGCTTGGAATATTGCAAACTCAGATTCCGACTGAAATGAAGTATAATGTCGTAGGCTCAGGTATTGCCGGTATTATTACATACTTAATTGTTGACGGATTATCAGAATGGCTTGAAAAAAGACAAGAAGAAAGAGCAAAATTATGCGCAGATACAATAAAATGCTCCGGATTGATAGGCTTTTTATATTTAGAACTCATTGATGCCTCATTCTCCCTCGACGGAGTTTTAGGGGCATTTGCTTTGAGCAAAGATATTATAATTATTACAATAGGTTTGTTTATTGGTGCTATGTTTGTAAGATCATTAACGATTATGCTTGTAGAAAAGAAAACTTTAAAGCAGTTTTTATATTTGGAACACGGTGCACACTGGGCAATCGGCACCCTTGCAGTTATAATGTTTATATCTACAAGAGTAGAAGTACCGGAAGTCGTAACAGGAACACTTGGATTAATTTTTATTATAAGTTCTCTGGTGTCATCTATAATTCATAACAAAAAACAATCGTAAAATAATGGATATGACTATCATAAAAGACAAAAATCTATATTACGTAGGCGGAGTTGTTCGGGATGAGTTCCTCGGGACTAAGAACTTTGATATTGACCTGTGTTATGAAGGAAACGCAATAGAATATGCCGAAAAGAAAGGGTTAAGTATTGTAAAAATTAATCCCGAGTTTGGCACCGTCAGAGTACTGTCAGACGGAAAAGAAATTGATATTGCATCAACCAGAGAAGAAACATATCCCAGAAAGGGACATTTACCAAAGGTGTATAATATTGGCTGTTCTTTGAATGATGATTTAAAACGCAGAGACTTTACCATAAATGCAATTGCAAAAAATACTGTCACAGGAGAAATTTATGACCCGTTTAACGGGCTAAATGATATAAAATTAAAATTACTAAAAGTACTTCATAAAGATAGTTTTATAGATGACCCGACAAGAATAGTACGAGGTTTGAAATTCTCCGTTAGATTCGATTTTAATTTGGATAAAACAACAAAAGCTTTACAGGATAATTATCTTAACAACATAAACTATGATATGAGTTACCATAGATTAAAAAAAGAACTTGTTGAAACTTTTAACTTGAATAATGCAAAGGCGATTGACGAATTTGTAAATCAAGGTGTATACAAACTTTTGGGACCGAAACAGACTATTCCCAAAATTAGAGGAAAAGTAATACAAAAAGCCATTGAAAACACTTCTTTTACCCCTTGGCTTATATATATGGCGTTTTTTGATCTTTCAAATCTTCCTCTCACAAAAAATGAAAAGCGTATTATCGATTGGGTTGAAAAACTTGATGAACAGAATATAACAAATAATACACCAAAAGAAAGTATATTAATTAGAAAGCTTATGGAGGCGAAATGCTAAAAAATATTTTTAAATATCGCTTTCATGTTTTACCTTATATAAACCCATTTATTTATGATGAAATAAATAGAATGGGAAACTACCAAGGAATAAATACCGAAATATCCAGAGAAATCCCAATCATTGTATCATTAACTTCATACAGAGAACGATTTAGCGACCTGCAAATTACACTTTATTCTTTACTTAATCAGTCATTAAAACCTGATAGAATTATATTATGGCTTGATGAAGAAACCGAGGATTTATCGCATTTACCGTATGAAATTTCTCGATTTATAAAGAACGGACTTGAAATTCGGTTTGTTAAAGACATTAAATCATATACGAAGATAATTTATGCATTCCAAGAATTTCCCAATAGTATAATTGTAACAGCCGATGATGATATTTTTTACAGAAAAAATTGGTTAAAAAAGTTATATATGTCATACATAGCAAGCCCGAACGATATACACGTACACAGAGCGCATAGGGTTAAGATTAAAAATAACTCTCTACTGCCATATGAGAATTGGGAGAAACAAATTAACGATGAATCCGCGAGATATGACAATTTTTTAACAGGGGTTGGTGGCGTTTTGTATCCCCCAAAGTGTTTTTCAAAAGAAGTTCTCAGAAAAGATATATTTCTAAAATATGCACCAAATGCAGACGACATATGGCTATGGATTATGGCTTTAACACATGGCAGAAGAATTCGTGTTGTAAAAAATCATTATAAAATTCTTTCTACTGCCGATATAATAAGACATATCCGAGGGCGTAATTTATTTAATCTCAACAAAAATGGAGGTAATGATGTTCAGTTGGACAATTTAATGAAATTATACGGTCAAAAAGTCTTAAACAAACTTTTATAGGTATTTATGTATGGTCATAATAAGTTATTTTAAACAATTTTTTAGATATTTTAATGATGAACGAAAACCATTTGTTATATATTCCGTTTTTTCTTTAATAGCAGGTATTCTTGAACTTTTTGGTGTAGCTTTGATATACCCTTTTATTCTCAAGATCTTGTCTAAAAATTCGATGCATGACAGTATGAATTCTACAATAATTCTTGGCATTTTAATTATAGTGCTGTTTTTGCTAAAAAATGTATTTATGATATTTTATACTAAATTTCAGACTGAATACACAAGTAAATTTGAAGCTAAAATTAAGATTCGATTGATGGAATTTTTTATAAGAAATGATTATCAGGCGATGTCAAAAATAAGCTTGGCCGAAAAAATAAAAATGCTTGAACTGTTAACTAAGAACGTAATGGATAATTTTATATTCAGACTTTTAAGCTTGAATGTTAATTTATTTATTTTTCTTTTAATAACGTATTTTTTGGTTATAAAATTCCCTGTGGCAACATTATCTGCATTTTTTGCCGGTATTATTTTGTTAGTATTTCAGACATACATATACAGGCCTTATTTGACAAGATTAGCTAAAAAAATATCAGACTCCGGTCTTATGTTTAATCAGGCTGCCAATGAGGTATTAATAAATTTAAAGGCTGTAAAAATTTCAAATAATGAAAAATATTTCTATGAAAAATACGCAAATTCTACAGTACAATATTATGACGGTTTAAAGAAAACCAGATTTTTCAACATGGTACCACCCTATGTTGTAGAACCGTTTTCTATTATCTTGTTATTTATCATAATTGCGGTAATTTTTTATCAGAATTATGTTGAGCCGGATAAACTTATCGCTTCACTTGCATTAGTAGGTGCTGCTATTTTTCGTCTTACACCGGCTATATCACGCATACAGGTAAACCTAAATGGCATCAACTCTGCACTTCCAATGGTCAAAGAATTTATAGATAACTTCGAAAAACTCAAAACAGACAGTGATAATAAAATAGGACAAAAAGAATTTGTTTCATTTAATGATTGTCTTGAAATAAAGAACTTGTGTTTTTCATATGATAATTACAATATGATTTTAAACCACCTGAATCTAAAAATTTTAAAAGGTGAATTTATTGGTATTACCGGAGTTTCCGGATCGGGTAAAACCACTCTTGTTGATATAATTGCGGGGTTATACAAACCTGTCAGCGGTCAGATATTGGTAGATGGGCATTCTTTAGATAAACCGTTGAGAATCGGGTATGTACCTCAGGATTTTGTGCTAATAAAAGGCTCTTTTAGAGAAAATGTTGCATTTGGTAATGATTGTATTAATGACAATATGGTAATTGAAGTATTAAAAAAAGCGCAATTATACGATTATATCATAAGTAATTACTCGGAAGGTATTTATGCATCCCCTTTTGTTGATTCAATCGGACTTTCACAAGGTCAAAAACAGCGTCTTGCGATAGCAAGAGCAATGTACTCAAATCCGGATATTCTTATAATGGATGAAGCGACTTCAGCCCTAGATTATAAAACAGAAGAAGAAATTTGCAGCGTATTAAAGACATTAAAAGGAAAGACTACAATAATTGCTATTGCGCATAGATTATCTATGTTAGGATCTGCCGATAAAATTGTTGTTATAAGTGACGGTAAAGTAATGTCGGATAAATCAAAAAATGGCGGTGAGTTAAAATGATGCACATATGCTTTATAACTGATCGCTCCTACCTATTACCTGCACTGACTTCAATAACATCATTGCTTATTAACAACAGTCAGCACAGATTCTTTCTTCATATTATCGCAAAAAATCTCTCGGAAAAGGAAAAGAATCTTTTTTATAAAATTAAGACCGGTAATTCAGAAATAGAAGTTATAGAACCGTGGTGTGATTTTGATGAGATAAATGCTGTGCATCCGTACGTTACGGAAACCTCAATGTATAAATTTTATTTGCCTGAAATTTTTAAAGATCTAACTAAGATTCTTTACCTTGATGTTGACATTTTGGTGCAGGGAGATATATCTAGTTTGTTTGAAATGAATATTGAAGATGTGTACGCTGCAACTGTCAAAGATATGGATGCAACTATTAAAGGACAGACTGACCATCTATGCTTAAAAAATTATTTTAATTCCGGCATGATGTTATTAAATCTAAAAAAAATGAGAGACAATGATATTACAACAAAACTGATTGAATATAAAAGAAAAACTTCTAATGATAACTTCATGGATCAAAATGCATTAAACAAAATTTTTAATGATGAAGTAATTTATTTATCACCGAAATACAACTATTTAAAAACAATTGAACATAATACAGTAGAATCGATATCGGAATTTTTTAATATAACAAATGAAGAGTTAAAAAACATTTCGCAAAAACCGCTAATATTACATATAACAGGACAAAGAAAACCATGGAATACATGTTCGGCACCTTGCTTTAATGAATTCTACAAATATGTTTTTTCCCTTCCAAACAGTTATATTAAGCGTCAAGCAATAATTAATTATATGTTTTTAACTATCAAATATTATATTCAAAAAGTTATGGAAATGCTTTTTAATCTCATTATAACTGATAATATTTATAAAAATTTGCTTCAAATGCATATAAAAAAAGAGTTGTTATATATTAGAGAGGATGGCATTTCAATAAAAATTTTTGATAAATACTGCAGATTATACAGATGGAGGCATAAATGAAACTTCTATTTGATGCTACGGAATTATCATATTATGAAGAAAACTCGACAAATAGAGCCGGTATTTTTAATGTGGCATTAAATTTGTTTAAAGAGTTTCAAAAAAAAGGGTATAACATTACTTTTCATTGTGATTTTAAACGCTACCAAATATTTAAACACATAGAATATTTTAAAGATATTCCATTATTAGAGGAGCATTCTTTTATAAATAATTTTTTAAGCTATATACTTTACTATACAGACAAATTCCCTCGCAGAATAAAATATGCTTTTATTGTGCTTGCAAGAATTTATGACAAACACTTTTATAGGATTAATAAGAAAAATATAGAGCAGCTAAAGGATTTTGATGTATATTTTTCTCCTTGCACACCCCCTACAAAAGAAATCCAAGAGTCAAATCTGCTTGTGTTCAGGATGTTACATGATGCAATTCCAATAATTGAGAAGAACGGTAAAAGTCATGCCGGCGATTGGCACGATAAGGTTTATAACACGATAAACAAGAATGATTATTACGTGGCCAATTCAGAAAATACAAAAAAAGATATACTAAAGTATTTCCCGTTCATTGATAAAGCGCATATAAAAACTACTCTGCTCGGTGCAAATGAGAATTTTAAGCCTTCTTCAGAAAAATCCCCAATTAGTGACAAATACATATTTTCTCTCTGCTCTCTCGGTAAGCGGAAAAATCTTGAATTTGCAATCAGAAATTTTTTCAAATTCATAGACAAGAATGCTGTCAAAGATTTAAAGCTTGTTTTAGGCGGAAGTATTTGGGCAAAATATAAAAAAGAACTTGATTCAATCTTAAGTCACTATGAACATTCAAAAATAATTCTTGCCGGATATATTGATGAATCAGAACTTCCAAAATATTATTCTAATGCTCTGTGTTTTATTTACCCTTCATTGTACGAAGGGTTTGGTCTTCCAGTGCTGGAAGCTATGCAATGCGGATGTCCTGTTATAACTTCAAATACATCCTCACTCCCGGAGGTTATTGGAGATGCGGGGATTCAGATTAATCCAAAATCTGATGAGGAAATGATAAAAGCGTATGAGAAAATGTATTTTGATTCGAATTTTAGAAAAGACTGCGTAAAAAAAGGAATCGAACGAGCTAATCAATTCAGCTGGGAGAAATGCGCAAACGAAATAATTGATTTTATAAACAATACTCTCAATAAATGATTTTATATCGTGCGTTATAAAATAGAATAATATTTAAAAGAGGGTTTGTATGGTAGTAAGAATTTTGTTAATGTTGCTTGCATTATTTTTGGTTATAAATTTATTAATTACGGCAGCGAGTTGTATTACAGGCGAAAATTTGTATAAAAAATATTGGAGGCAAATTACAATAGGAATTTCTGTATTTGCCATTCTTGTTGCAGCATTTTACACTGCAATTGTGATTTTTAGTCTTTAAGTATAAAGGAGAGTTATGGACAAAAAGTTTTTGGGTATCCCTGCAGCAGTAGCGGCTCTTGTAATCTGTGTAGTTATTCTTATTAATCCGTTTGTCATGGTAGGTCCTGGCGAACGAGGGATTCAAATAAGATTAGGACAGGTGCAGGCAAAAAGCTACGAAGAAGGTCTTCATTTTATAGTGCCTTTTATTGACAAATTCAAAACAATGGATGTTAAGACTCAAAGAAATACAAAAACCACCGCAGTATACACAAAAGACATTCAACAGGCAAGAATAACTTATGTGTTGAACTATAATGTTGATCCTTCAAGTGTTAACAGATTATTCCAAGAAGTTGGTATGGATTATGAATCAAAAATTTTAATTCCTGTTGTTGAGGGTACAATTAAAGATATTATAGGTAAATGGAATGCACAAGATTTAATTGCAAACCGAGAAAAAGCAACAGGAGATATTCTGTTCAAACTGCAAGAACAATTGAAAGATAATTATTTAGTTGTCACAGATTTTCAGATGACTGAAATAAATTACTCCGATGTATTTGAAAAAGCAATTGAAAGCAAAGTAACGGCAGAACAAGAAGCATTGAAAGCTAAAAATAAAACGGTACAGGTGCAGGAAGAAGCTAAGCAAAAAGTTATAGCTGCCGAAGCAGAAGCTCGCTCAATGGCAATAAGGGCACAAGCTTTGTCACAAAATAAATCTTTGGTTCAATATGAAGCTGTTCAAAAATGGGATGGTAAGATGCCGCAATATATGTTGGGCAATTCAGTACCCTTTATTAATGTTTCTGCTAAGTAAGATTATTGACAGTAGGTTTAATGTGGATTATCTCACTATAACTATAATAACTGCAACTTGATTGTACTATCTTTCCTTGGGAGAACTACCTGTGAACAGGTCAAGACAGATGTCACGATGTGACAGAAAGCGCAATAGTCTATCCCTACCTGGGAGAAAGGTCAATAGAGTTGACAGAGAAGGGTTTATTAATATTAAAAATACCCTCTCCTGTCCTTTCAGGACTTTCTCCCCCATGGGGGAGGAAGCTGTTGTTTTTATGTATAATCTGCAATTATTTTAACCCCACCTCGAAATCAAAGATTTCGGTCCTCCCTCAAGGGGAGGACGTGATGTTTATCACGACTCACGATTCACCA
>JAEEXX010000008.1 GCA_016287985.1 Candidatus Gastranaerophilales bacterium | reverse complement strand
AATACATCAGAAAATATTAAGAAAATGAAGCAAGAGATAGAAATAAATAATAATGCTAATCTTGATGATATACAAAACTCGCTGAAAGAAATGCTAAATACTTCAGAAAATATTAATAAAATGAATCAAGAGATAGAAATAAATAATAATGCTAATCTTGATGATATACAAAACTCGCTGGAAGAAATGCTAAATGTTTCAGACAAAACAAATCAAGAAAAACATCTACATAAATAAGAATAATTTTTTAATTAGGGCGGATGAAATCCGCCCTTGTTTTAGTTAGTAGGTTAGTAGGTTAATAGGTTAATAGGTTAATAGGTTAATAAGTTAATAAGTTAATAAGAACAAAGCTTATTAACTTATTAACTTAGCTCTTATTAACTTAGCTATTATTAACTTTCTCTCCTCTCTTTACCCCAAAATTTATTCGTGCTAAACTGTTTGGCATGGTTGTTGCAAGTTCTTTTGAAGAAGCAGTTTCTCTTATTAAAGACCGGCTGGATATAGTAGACACAATATCACAATACGTCGTTTTGAAAAAAAGCGGAGCAAATTATTGGGGAATTTGTCCGTTCCATGACGACAAGCACCCATCTATGTCTGTAAGTCCGTCTAAGGGAATATACAAGTGTTTTTCCTGCGGCGCCGGAGGGGATGCCCTTAACTTTTTGGTACGAATCCAAAATCGGGAGTACAAAGAAGTAATTCTTGAACTTGCGGAAAAGTTTGGCATAGAATTGCCGAAAAAATTTGCTCCTTCAAGTGAAACCAAAACCCAGCGTGAAGCAATGCTCAAAGCATGCAAAAAAGCTGCACAATTTTATAATTTTCAGCTTAAAACCGCTAATGATTCCAATAAGGCAATGACTTATTTAAAAGGCAGAAATATTACTGACGAAATTATTGATACGTATACTCTCGGTTGGGCACCGAATAAGCATGACTCTTTGTATAACGAATTAAAAAAAGATTTTAAAGACGAAATACTTGAAAAAGCAGGTTTGATACTTAAATCTAATCAAGGCGGCTGGATAGACAGATTCAGAAACAGGATTATTATTCCGATTCAGAATGAAAACGGGGATTACATAGCATTTGGCGCCAGAGCTGTTGATGAGGGGCAAAATCCTAAGTATTTGAACTCTTCGGATTCATTGATTTACAACAAAAGTAAAACGCTCTTTGGGCTTTATACCGCTAAAGAGTCGATAAAAGACGATGATTCGGTAATAATTATGGAAGGTTATTTTGATGTAATAACAGCGCAATCAAATGGTGTAAAAAATGCGGTTGCATCATGCGGGACTGCCCTTACGGCTGAACATGTAAAGCTTTTAAGCCGATACACCAAATCCAGAAGGGTATATTTGTCGTTTGATACCGATTCTGCCGGAATTAATGCGACAAAACGCGGAAGCCAAGTTATTAAGGACACTTTAGCCACCTTAGGTGATATTAAGCAATTCGATGAAAGTCATATTTCTACTGCGCTTGATAATAAATATGCTTGTGAAATCAGAGTAATTTCGCCACCTCAAGGTAAGGATCCTGATGAATTTATACGTACAATGGGTGGCGAAGCCTTTAATGAATTCGTAAAAGAAGCTCCGCTTTTAATTGACTTTTTATTAAATAATATTCTTTCTGAAAGGCATGACATTAAAACTCCGCAAGAAAAATCTGAATTGGTTTCAAAAGTTATAGAAATACTTAAAGATGTTAATAATAAAATTATACAAACCGAATATGTAAAAATGGTTTCTTCTGTTTTGGATGTTAATGAAAATGCGATTCTCAAAGAATTAAAACGTACCGAGAATGCTTATGACAACCATATTTCACCGAAAGTACAAAAATTTTCTGTAACAAATTCTTCACAATTCGAAATAAAAGCGCAAAAAAATTTGTTGAGCGTTTTTCTATCTGTTGGAGGTAGTCAAAACTATCAAAAACTAAATGAATTGCTCCCAGAAAATATTATCCGAGATGAAACATTAATAATTGTAAAAAATACAATTGACAAATTGATTGATACAGTAAATAATGTTAGGGAATTGACAAAAAATCTATATACTGAATTCATTGAGGATGATAACATAACACAAATATTAACTGATATAGTCGATATGTCTGAAGCATTTAACGGGTTAGATGCAGAGGAATTGGAACAAACAGTTAGGGAAAATATATTTAGACTAGATAGATGCTACTCTGAACAAGATACAGAAAAGCTTCGTAAGCATTATCGTGAAGTCAATAATGACGATACAGAGGCCCTTAAGCTTCAAATGCAGCTTAGAGATAAGATAAAGTTAAATACTGGAGATAAATAAATGACACAAAAACGTAATTCAAGATCATCAGTTGTAAGTGTAGAAGACGAAAATATTGATTTACTTGGTTTTGATGATGAAGAAAAAGACGAAAACGACGATTATATCGGTACAGATTTAGGTACTGATAATATTGAAGATATTATTGAAACATCAAAGCTGGATGGTATTAAGGGTGAAGATTTTTATATGATGGATTCATCCGATTCCGATGCGGATTCGGAAGTTGATATTGAAACTCCGAAAGGAGTTGCGGTTGAAGATCCGGTAAGGTTATACTTAAGAGAAATCGGACGTATTAAACTTTTATCAACCGGTGAAGAAATCGAACTCGCCAGAAAAATTATTCAAGGCGGTGCGGCTGGTGCTGTAGCAAAGCGTAAGTTAGTTCAGGCAAATTTAAGGCTGGTTGTTTCAATTGCTAAGAAGTATGTCGGAAGAGGTATGCTTTTCCTGGATTTGATTCAAGAAGGGAATTTGGGCTTAATTCGTGCCGCTGAAAAATTTGACCATGAAAGAGGTTTTAAATTCTCAACTTATGCTACATGGTGGATTAGACAAGCAATTACAAGAGCAATCGCCGATCAGGCAAGGACAATCCGTATCCCGGTACACATGGTTGAAACCATTAACAAGCTTAAGAAAGTTACTCGCCGCTTGGCGCAAGAACTTTCAAGGAAACCAACCGAAGAAGAATTGGCTGTCGAGATGGGTGTTTCCATTTCAAAATTAAGAGAAATTGTCAAAATAGCTCAAGAACCATTATCTTTGGAAACTCCTATTGGTAAAGAAGAAGATTCAAGGTTAGGTGATTTTATTGAGGATAAAGAAGCAGATGCACCGATTAAAACAGTTGCCTCCGAGCTTTTAAGAGAGGATCTCGCAGAAGTTCTTTGTACGCTTTCTCCCCGTGAAAGAGATGTTTTAAGATTGAGATTTGGTATGGATGATGGTCGTCAGAGAACTTTGGAAGAAGTAGGACAGTTGTTTGGTGTTACACGTGAACGTATCAGACAGATTGAAGCAAAGGCTTTGAGAAAACTGAGACACCCGAATAGAAGTAAACGTTTAAGAGAATATGTAGAAAATTAGAATAGGTATACAAAAGGGGTCTTAATAAAGGCCCCTTTTGTATGTGTTTAAAAATCGGTGTATTATACATCGACTTCAGCCATCATATTTATCAGTGTATCAATAGTGTTTTGCATATTAACACTATCTGAAGTTTTCTGTTGTAAAAATTCATTGATTTTTGGCATCATTTCTATTGCAATATCAAGTTTAGGGTTCGTTCCGGGCTGGTACATACCTACATCAATTAAATCTTTATTCTCTCTGTACATTGCAAGAATTTTTCTCATCTTCGCAGCCGCTTCCTTATGTTCAGATGACGCTATTGATGACATAAGACGTGAAATACTTCCCAAAACATCAATTGCCGGGTAATGGTTTGCTTCAGCAACTTTTCTGGATAAGAAAATGTGACCGTCAGTGATACCACGGACTGTATCTACAATAGGGTCATTAATATCATCACCTTCCATCAGTACTGTGTAAAAAGCTGTAATAGAACCTTTTGGACTGTTTCCTGCTCTTTCCATTGCTTTTTGAAGCCATGAAAATATTGAGGGTGGATATCCCTTCATTGTAGGAGGCTCTCCGACAGACAGACCGACTTCACGCCCTGCCATTGCACAACGTGTAACAGTGTCTGTCATTAGAAAAACCTTCTTCCCCTGGTCTCTAAAATATTCACAAACTGAAGTTGCAGCTAAAAGGCATTTTTGTCGAATTAAAGGCGGTTGGTCGCCTGTTGAACATACAATAACAGATTTTTTCATGCCTTCAGGTCCCAAAGAGTCTTCAATAAATTCTTTTACTTCCCTTCCACGTTCGCCTATCAGTGCAACTACGTTAACATCTGCATCTGAATTTCTGGCAATCATACCGAGGAGCGTACTTTTACCGACTCCTGAGCCTGCAAATAATCCCATACGTTGACCACAGCCAAATGTCATACATGCATCAATTGCTCTTACACCGGTTGAAAACATTTCTGTAATAATAGGTCGTTCAAACGGTCCGGGCGGCGGACCTTCTATTGTTCGCCATAGAGCGCCAGTTGTATCCATAGGTTTTCCATCAATCGGGTCGCCCATTGGATTAATTAGTCTCCCGAGTAAAAAATCTCCTACAGGAATTGTTATAGGTTTTCCTGTTGTTGTTACAAGGCTTCCTTGCCCGATTCCGGTACCATCATACAATAGCAGTAATTGTGCGGCATCGCCCTTAAAAGCGACGACCTCTGCAGGTTTTTTTTCGCCTGTTGCGGCTTCTATAAAACACAAATCACCAATTTTTAAACCTGGTAGTTTAACTTCAACAGTTAAGCCAAGCAATTTGGATACACTACCTTTGAACTGGTATAGATCAGCATTCTCGATTTGCGTATGAGCTCTCTTTTTTAAGTCATTTAGATATTCTTGATTAACACCTTCCATAAGATTAATTTTAGCATGTTAATTGAGAAATATCTACTGACTTTGCCCACTCTTGCTAACTACATGTACATGTGCAGGTAATCAACCGATACTTCGTACTCATCAGGTGCATTTAACATATACTCAATAGTCGGTATATTAAAGCGCATATTGTAATAACTACAGCAATCTATATATACTCTGGTTAAATTTTCTTTTATAGCTTCAAAGTGATGTACATCGCGTTTTCTTAACACACGCTCAATAGAATCGAAGGAAGTTGGAACCACTCTAATTTGCTTAAAACTGGGTTTATCTTTAGTTGCGATATTTGTTGATTGATTTTTTAAGTAACTTGGTTGGAAATTAATATTCATTTTTTGCCTCCGTAAAATTGTTATTTTTCATTTTAAACACCGTAAAAATATTTTTTGCTAGCGGAACAAATGTTATTAAATTAACAAATCAAAATATATAAAACTTGCCACTACTTTTTGTTTATGGTACTTTGTAATTGTTTGATAATAACTTGTTTCCAAGGAGAGAATAGATGACATTAACAAGCACGAAGATTGATTTTCAGGTAATTGAGGATATCCTGAAGAAGTATGAGTACAAAAAATCTTACCTCATTGCAATGCTTCAAAATGTTCAGGCAGTTTACAAATATTTGCCTGAAGAAGCTATGACTTACATAGGTGAACACGTTGACGGACTTTCACCGGCAACAGTATATGGTGTAGCCACATTTTACGCTCAATTTTCATTAGAACCAAAGGGGAAATATGAAATCAGAGTATGTGACGGTACGGCATGTCACGTTCGTGGGTCAATGCCGGTATTGAACGCAATCAAAAATAAATTGAAACTTAAAGAAGGACAAAGAACTTGTGATAACGGCTTGTTCTCACTTGAAATTGTAAGCTGCCTCGGCGCCTGCGGTCTTGCTCCTGTCTGTATGATAAACGACAAAGTTTATCCTCAAATGACCTCTGATGCAATCAGCGTCATTCTTGATACATTAATGAAGGAAGAGGGGGTAGCCTAATGACATTGAATATAAATATTAAAGATGAGCAAACAAAAGCTCAAGAACATATTAAAGAACAAGGCTTGAGAGTTCTTGTCTGTGCAGGAACAGGCTGCGTTGCAAATGGTTCCTTGAAGGTTATTGAAAAATTCAGAGAACTCGGCGCAAATGTTTCTACACTCACCGATTATGACAAAATAACCATCGTTCCGACAGGGTGCCACGGTTTCTGCGAACAAGGTGTTTTGGTTATTATTCCGGACAAACACGTTACTTATGTCAAAGTACATGTGGAAGATGTCGAAGAAATCTTTGAAAGCCATGTTAAAAATAACAAACCTGTTGAAAGACTTTTATACAAAGACCCGAAAACAGGTGAAGCTGTTCACAAAAATGACGACATTAATTTCTATGCTAAACAAACTCGTACAGCTCTTAAGAACTGCGGTAAAATCAATGCAGAATCAATCGAAGAGGCAATTTCTGTAAGAGGCTATGAAGCTTTAGCAAAAGTTATTGAAGAAAATAATCCTGACAATGTTATAGATACAATTACAAAATCAGGTTTAAGAGGAAGAGGAGGCGGAGGTTTCCCAACCGGTATGAAGTGGAAATTTACTGCTGCAAACAGAGGTGGCAAATCCTATGTCGTATGTAACGGTGACGAAGGCGACCCTGGCGCATTTATGGACCGTTCAGTCATGGAAGGCGACCCGCATAAGCTTCTTGAAGGTATGGCAATTGCAGGTTTCGCAATTGGTGCCGACGAAGCTTATATATATGTTCGTGCAGAATATCCTCTTGCCATCAAACGTTTAAGAAAAGCTATTGCTGATGCCGAAGAAAAACATTTCTTGGGTAAAAATATTATGGGAAGTGATTTTTCATTTACAATCCATATAAAAGAAGGTGCCGGCGCATTTGTTTGCGGTGAAGAAACAGCTCTTATCGCATCAATAGAAGGGGAAAGAGGTATGCCTCGTCCGAAGCCGCCGTTCCCTGCAAACAAAGGTTTGTTCGGAAGACCGACTTTGATTAACAATGTTGAAACCTTGGCCAACGTTCCTTTGATTATTCTGAACGGTGCTGAATGGTTCTCATCAATGGGTTGTGAAACATCAAAAGGTACAAAAACATTCGCCTTAACAGGTGAAGTTAACAATACAGGTCTTATAGAAGTTCCGATGGGAACAACTTTAAGACAGATTATCTTTGATATCGGAGGCGGTATCAGAGGCGGTAAGAAATTCAAAGCCGTACAAATCGGCGGGCCTTCCGGCGGCTGCTTAACAGAAGAACATCTTGACATTTCTATGGACTATGATTCTTTGATTAAAGCAGGCGCAATGGTTGGTTCAGGCGGTTTGGTTGTAATGGCTGAAGATACTTGTATGGTTGAAGTTGCAAGATTCTTTATGAATTTCACAAAGAATGAATCCTGTGGTAAGTGCGTTCCTTGTCGTGAAGGTACTAAAAACATGCTTAAAATCTTAGAGAAGATTGTTGCAGGCAAAGGTGAAATGGAAGATTTAGACAAGCTGGAACAACTTGCTTTGACAGTTAAAGACGGTTCTCTTTGCGGTCTTGGTAAAACTGCTCCAAATCCTGTACTTTCAACTTTAAAATACTTTAAAGATGAATATATTGCACACATTCGTGACCACAAATGCCCTGCCGGTGTTTGTACCGCAATGAAGAAAATCCAAATCAATCCTGATTTGTGTAAAGGTTGTACAAAATGTGCAAGAACTTGTCCTGTTGGTGCGATTGAAGGAACGGTTAAAAATCCTCACAAGATTGATCAGTCTAAATGTATCAAGTGCGAGGCTTGTTTGAATGCATGTCCTTTCAAGGCAATAGGGAAAGAATAGGTTAATAAGAACAAAGTTAATAAGTTAATAAGATTTTTAACTTTTTCTTATTCACTTATTAACCTATTAACTTATTAACTAAAACAGTAATTTAGTAATAAGAAAAAAGGAAAAATAAAATGACAGATGAAAAGAAAACATTAATAATCGAAGGAAAGGAAGTTGAATTTACCAACGAACCCAACCTTCTGGAAGTAATAAGAAAAGCAGGAATGAGTGTTCCGACATTATGTTACAGGCCTGATTTGACTTCTTTCGGCGCATGCAGAATGTGTGTTGTGGAAGTTGAGTATCCAAATGGCAGAAGGATGATAAATTCATCTTGTACAATGCCTCCGGAAGCAGGAGTAAAGGTGCATTTGAATACAGAAAAAGTTCGTAAAATCAGAAAAATGGTTTTGGAACTTCTTCTTGCAAACCACGACAGAGAATGTACAACCTGCGATAAGTCAGGTAACTGTGAACTTCAAAAATATGCTGAAGAATATGGTATAAAGAATGTCAAGAAGTTTGCTCAAAGAGAAGAATTAACACCGATTGATGATTCTTCTTGCGCTTTGATTCGTGACAATAACAAATGTATTCTTTGCGGAGCTTGCGTAAGAGCTTGCAGTGAACATCAAGGTTTGCAGGTTTTGGGATTTGCAAACAGAGGAAGTAAGACTGTTGTAGAACCTATGGCAGGAAAGCCTCTTGCGAAGAGTGAATGTATCAATTGCGGACAATGTGCTGCAGTTTGCCCAACGGGTGCTTTGACGATTAATTCTACACAACTTGATGAAGTTTGGAATGCAATCACAAATCCAAACAAGAAAGTTGTTGTTCAATTTGCGCCATCTGTTCGTGTAGCGATTGGTGAAATGTTTGGTCTTGAACCGGGTGTAAATTCAACAAAGAAAATCAATGCTGCATTAAAGAAAATCGGCTTTGACTTGGTATTTGATACAAACTTCTCTGCTGACTTAACAATTATGGAAGAAGCTCACGAATTCATCGACAGACTCAAAAATGGCGGTAAATTACCTCTGTTTACATCATGCTGCCCCGGCTGGGTAAGATTTTTGGAAATTCAGCACCCGGATATGCTTGACCATCTTTCAAGCTGTAAATCACCTCAAGGTATGTTGGGTGCTGTTATCAGAGAGTACGTTCCGCAATACTATCCTGAATTTACTTCAGAAAATATTGTTAGTGTTTCAGTAATGCCATGCACGGCAAAGAAATACGAAGCAAAACGTGAACAATTTAAAATGGCTGACGGCAGACAAGAAATTGATTACGTTTTGACAACTCAAGAACTTGGCAGAATGATAAAAGGTGCAGGTATTGATTTCAAGTCTCTTGAAGGCGAAGAACCTGATTCACCGTTCGGCAAATACACAGGTGCAGGTACAATCTTTGGTGTATCAGGCGGTGTTGCTGAAGCTGCGGCAAGAACAGCTTATGAAGTTGTAACAGGTGAAACTCTTCAAAATGTTGTAATAAATGATATGAGGGGAACTCATAGAGTTAAGACTGTTGAGCTTGATCTTAAAGGAACTAAAGTTAAGGTAAAAATCGTTAATACACTGAAAGAAGCCGAAAAATGCATAAGAGAAATCAAGGAAGGCAAAGCTGATTATCAGATGCTTGAAGTTATGGCTTGTCCCGGTGGATGTATCAACGGTGGCGGACAACCTCAAAGCTGCAACGATTCCAATATAAAAGAACTTAGGGCACAAGGTTTGTATACAGATGATGCTCAAGGCGAATGGAGAAAGTCACATGAGAATCCTGAAATCAAAGATTTGTATTCAAAACATTTGGAAAAACCGAATTCTCACAAGGCACACGAACTTCTTCACACGACTTATGTTGATAAGAGAAAAGATTGCTACATTTCGGTTGGTGAATAATTAATTAATTAAATCAATTGATAAAAAAAAGATGCAGTTTTAACTGCATCTTTTTTTTATTGAGTTAAATATCTAAAAATTTTTAATATTTCTTAATATTATTAAGAAAATTTTAAATCGTTACAATTGGCTAAAATGTAGATAAACGAAGAAGTATGGCAGAATAGAGCAACTGAATTTTATATATTGTCATTAAAGTTTTTGAAAAATTTGCCGTTAACGAAATTGTAACGTAAAAAGAGGAGTATCTTATGATTGATTTTAATACAGCTCGTTCAAAGTTGAATATTAGCGAGGAACAATTTCACGCGCTTGATAAACTTGATGGTCAGAAAGATGACCTTATGTCAGAGAGTATATTTTCTCAGGCAAAAGCATACAGACAAAGTCAATACGCATACAATCCTTACAATACAGTAAGTAATGAGGTAAAGGAAATTCTGGATAGAGGTATAACGTATTGGAATGAACCAAAACCGGGGACAAATGACATTGAATTTGGTGAGGGATTTCCTATGGATGCTGAAGATTTTGTTTTAGATGAAAATGGGAATGAAGTTGAATTAAGAATATATGATGAAGAGAATGATCCTTATGGAAGTAACCGACAATTCTACGCACGCTTAGAAAGTGTTACTGAGCATATTGGTATTTATTATGCCAAGCATGGTAAATTAGATGGCTGTGATTCTTTAAAAGAACTTCCTGAAGAAATTGAATTTGTATCTTATGATTTTGAATATTTTTATAATGATAAAAGAAATGATGACGCAAAATTTGTAAATGACGTACCTGTATATACCCGAAATCCGGATGGTATATATGCTCGGTTGACCTTTAGTTTCCAAGGAGAAAAATACACATTTACTCAACGTGTATTTATAAAAAATTCATTTGGCGTTTAATAAGTTACAATGAAGAAATAATCCAAAGAAAAAATAATAACTATATCAAAAAGGACGGCTTAAATGTCGTCCTTTTTGATACAAAGAACTCTTTACAAAATTGTCTTGAAATGTTTTTTGTATTATTATGATATAGTGAGGTAG
This sequence comes from Candidatus Gastranaerophilales bacterium, assembly GCA_016287985.1. GTDB lineage: Bacteria > Cyanobacteriota > Vampirovibrionia > Gastranaerophilales > Gastranaerophilaceae > CAG-196. The sequence continues at coordinate 23,411 of JAEEXX010000008.1, read as the reverse complement.
AATATGGACTTTTTTAGAAATCATAAAAAATTAGTTGTCGGCGTTATAACTATATCATTTATCATATGGACAGTAGGTATGGGTGTAGGTCTGTTATTCCTGAGGTAATTATTAGGAGGCTTGTTTGAACTTAAAAAGAATACTAAACTTAGTAATATTTATTGCACTCACTGTTAGTACTATTGGGAGTCTTCAGTCTTATGCCATGGATGACATTGCAAAACAGCAAAAAGAAACCAAGGAAAAAATTAACAAGCTAAAATGGTTGGAAACGGTTGAATCTAATAAGTTATATAAAAATCAACAAAAGCTGGAAAATGCGACAAATAGTTTAACGACTTCAAAGTCAGAGATTGCAGAAATGCAGAAAAAATTGTACCAGTTAGAGTCAAGGTTATCAGTAGCATCTTCTGAATATAACAGTCTAAATCAAGTTCTTGCTGAGCATATAAGAAATGCATATAAATCTCAGCGGAATGCAAGATTTCAAATTTTGTTAAATTCGGATGATATTAACATGCTTGTTGACAGGTGGTACTACCAAAAAGTTATACTACAACAAGATGAAGAAAGAATGCTTGCTGCAAGAAATAAAGCAGCAGAAATTGCTTCAATAAGAAATAATATTCAAAAGAGAAAACGTAATCTTGAACGCTCGGTCGCTTCTATGAATACTCAGCAAGATTATATAAAAAGAGCCATTGCCAGAAATGAAGATATGATAAATAAGCTCCGAACTGATAGAGCTGCTTATCAAAAAGCGGAAAGAGACTTAGCTCATCAATCGCAACAGTTGAGCAATTATATTAACAGAACTGCAAGTAAAACTCCTGAGGTCACGGTTGCAGCTGGTTTTATGAAACCGATACAGGGTAGGATAACCTCTCCATTCGGTTGGAGAACCCATCCTATTTTTAATACAAGAACATTCCACTCTGGTGTTGATATAGGAGGCCCAAACCTAGGCGCCATAAAAGCTTCTAATTCAGGTAAAGTTATTTACACAGGCTGGTATGGCGGATATGGTAAAGTGGTAATTGTGGAACACGGAATGGTTAATGGTAAACCTGTAACTACCTTATATGCGCATATGAGTTCTATTGCTGTTGCGAATGGTACAAAAGTGCAAAGAGGTCAAGTTCTTGGATATGAAGGTACTACCGGGTACAGTACAGGACCGCATTGTCATTTTGAAGTAAGGGTTAACGGTCAGCCGAATAATCCTTTAAGTTATATAGGAACATAGTATTTTGAAAAGAAAAATAATCACATCGTTAATAATATTTTTATCTGTAACTGTTGCTGCACAAGCGGATTTTGAATTTGCAGACGGTGCTGATTTCACTGGCGACGCTTTTTTTGAACCGAATTACGGACAAGATTCTTACTATAAGAAACAAAGAAGTCATGTTTCTAATCCTACAATCCCTCCGTTAAAAAAATTACGATTGGAATTACAGGATACACTGAGAGAGAATGCTGCAAAAAATAATGAATTTGCACCTACGGCTCCTGAAATTCAAGATGAAAACGAAGAAATCGGAACTACAAAATATGTATCGAAAGAAGAAAATGACAACTTTGAAGAAATGGCTCCTGATGGATTTGAAGCTGATGAAGAAGCTATAGAAGAAAGCGGAAGACAAAAAGTTAAAGGTAAGAAAAAAGATAAAACTACCACTAATAATGACCCCGGTGAAAATATTATATTAGATTGTGATAATGTGGATTACGATACTCAAAATTACTTGATTAAAGCAACAGGGAACGTCAGTGTGAATTTTGTTGACCAAAAAACTATTGTTAAGTCCGACATTCTCACTTTTGATAGAATAAATAATACAATTAAAGCAGAAGGTAATGTTCGAATAGTAAAAAGTGGCAGAGTTGTAACGGGTGATTATATATTTGTTGATATGAACGAAGAAAATGCCCTTATTGAAAATCCTGTCACAACTTCAGATTCAATAGCTATACAGTCAAAAAAAGGATATGTATACGGTGATAAAATAGTCCAAGAACAGGGCAGTTTGGAAATTAATGACAACTACCCTATAGAATTTCGTTCCGGCAGACGCGGCCCGAGAATGGTTAGAATGATGACACCTCCAAGAGACACATTGTCTGAAGAATTGGAAAATGGTCTTATCAAATTACGTGCAGATACCATAAAAATAAAACAAAAAGGCGATTTAGAAGTACTCTCGATAAGAAAAGGGAAAATATCTAAAGGGGATCACGCAATTTTATACATTCCGGCAGTAAAGATTTATACAAACAAAAATCATGATTATGCCGAAACAAATTTCTGGGAATTAGGTTATTACAGAGGATTAGGTTTATATACCGGTCCAGGATGGGTATTTGAACTACCAAAGGGTTCAGTATTGAAAGCTATGCCAATTCTGAATTATAATGAAGGTTTTGGTGCAGGTTTAATGGGACGTTTCAGCAGCGGAACTAATGAAACAACAGCTGCATATGGTACTGCGGCAAGTAAAATATTTGTTTCAGGTACTCAACAACTTGATGATAGGTTAACATTAAACTATTCAATGAATAGCTATATGGATGAATGGTTTATGGGAAGACGTCGTCCAAAATACGGAGTTGCCCTTATTTACAGAGATTCATACAACTCAAAAGGATTTTTAATTCCCAACATGACATCTTCTTTTTCGCACAGAATTGAAGCAGGTTATTTCCACGATTTGGATTTTGACTCCCATTTTGAAAAAGTAAGACGAGGGGGTACAATGGGAACTACCCGTTTCAGATATATGGCAATGATGAGCCAAAATTTGTTTCAATATGAAAACCGAGAAAAACTTAAAGCATTTTCTCTCGCTGCTGTATCACAATTATCCACAGCTTTGTACGGAACAGGTGACACTCAAGTTGTAGCAAAATTTGGTCCTCGCATGAGTTTTCAATACAAAAGGTGGATGCAGGATATAGGATATCTGTTTAATGCTTATGAGGATAATACCCCGATGAGAAGATTTGATGCATACAGATACGGCTCACAATATATTTATTTGAGGGAGTATTTCAGAATATGCAGATGGCTTACGGTTTCTTGGTTTACAAACATTAATACAACTAACGATTCAATCAACCACAGAAGAGTTCAGGAAAATACTTTCTATTTATCAGTAGGTCCTGATGATTTTAAATTCCACCTTGGCTACGACTTTGAAAGACAGATTTTACGTGCAGCGTTTGAAGTCATGATGGATGCAAAAGGTACCAGCGTTGAGTATAACACATTTGAATTGACACAAGACAAAAAAGCAAAAAAATCCGAAAAACAACCAAAAGTTAACCCGAATCTGGCACCAACCGAATCGCGGGTTCTTGACAAAGCTGTCATAGAAAATGTTAAGGATACGGAAGATGTTCTCTAGTTTTAACAAGAATAATCTGGTAAAAAAAATCATCCGATACGGGAGACTTTGCGGTGAAAAAAATTATACACCGGGGTATTCAGGGAATATTTCTGCAAGATATAAAAAGGGAATGCTTATTACAACCTCCGGTTCTGCAAACGGATATTTGAAGTCAAAGGATATTGTTTATACGGATTTTAACGGTAACCCTTTGGAAAAAGGTAAAAAACCTTCAAGTGAAAAATTTTTGCATATTGAAATATATAAAAAACGGCCTGACATTAATTATATAATTCACGTACATTCACCATTTTTGAGCAGTTTTGCATCCGCAAGCAAAGACTTGTTGGAACCTATTATGGCTGAAAATGTTTTTTACTTTGGAGGAATTCCACTCGCTAAATATGCACTTCCTTCTTCAAAAGAACTGGTTGAGAATACAATTGTCTATTTTGACAAATACGATGCAGTATTAATGGAAAACCATGGATTCATCGTTGGGGCAAAAACAATGGAAGATGCATACCTAAAACTTGAACTTGCGGAATCTTATGCTCAAACCGTTTTAAATACAAAAATTCTTGGTGGTGCAAAACTGTTGACTCAAGATGAAGAACAAGCAATAATCAGCCTTAGAAGTTAGAACAACTTTTTGAATCTTTCCATTGCTTCAAGAGTATTTTCATATGAACCGAAAGAGGTCAGTCTGAAAAATCCTTCACCGTTAATACCAAAACCTACCCCCGGAGTACCTACAACCTGTGCATTATTTAAAAGATAGTCAAAAAATTCCCAAGATTTCATATTATTCGGACATTTTAGCCATATATAAGGTGAGTGTTTCCCCCCGACATGCCAAATCCCTAATTCTGCCAAAGTATCGGAAATAATTTTGGCATTCTTCTTATAATAATCTATATTTATTTTTATTTCTTTCTGACCTTGTTCAGTAAATACAGCTTCAGCACCTCTTTGCACAATATAAGGGACTCCGTTAAATTTTGTGGTTTGGCGTCTCACCCACATTTTATTTAATTTTCCAATAGTTTCCGGCACTATTGTATAACCGCATCTTGTACCGGTGAAGCCTGCCGTTTTTGATAATGAACAGAATTCTATAGCGCAATTTTTTGCACCTTCTATTTCAAAAATACTGTGAGGAATTGTATTATCTTCAATGAATGCTTCATAAGCTGCATCATACAGAATGACTGCTCCATTTTTAAGTGAGTATTTAACCCATTCCTTCAACTGTTCTCTGTTATATGCAGCTCCCGTGGGATTGTTAGGAGAACAAATATAAATTATATCTGCTTTTACATTGTTATCAGGCATTGGAAGAAAGTTATTTTCCACTTTAGCATTAACAAATTTTACCACCCTGCCTGCCATAATATTTGTATCTACATAAACCGGATAAACCGGATCAGGAACAAGAACCGTATTATTTTTATCAAATAAATCAAGGATATTGCCTAAATCACTCTTCGCTCCATCGGATATAAATATTTCAGGTAAATCTAAATTTACACTAAAATTCTTATAATAGTTTTGAACGGCGGTTCTTAAAAAATCATAACCTTGTTCTGGGCCGTACCCTCTAAAGGTTTCTTGTACTCCCATTTCGTCAACAGCTTTGTGCATAGCATTGATTACCGAAGGGCATAAAGGCTTTGTAACATCACCGATTCCAAGCCTAATAATCTTTTTATCAGGATTTTGTTTTTTATATTCATTTACTTTTTTCCCGATTATTGAAAATAAATAACTCTGTTCCAGATTATCGTAATTTGTATTCCTCTTCATACATTTCTCCCTTTTATTTTTCAAATTATAACAAACAATATTTAGTTATTCAAACAATAAATCTAATCCAAATACACCAAAATACATATTTTGGTGTATAAATATTTTTATCTCATTTTTATTTGTTGTACTTTCTCTTTTCTTTTAATTGCGAAGTGAAAGAAAAGAGAAAGTACGAAAGAGAAAAGAAAAACACGCAGATAAAATGGATAACCACAATGCCCTTCGGGCATAAGATCGAATTGCTGTAGCTGGCAAGCCCGCACTATATTGCTCGCTATTGTCACTACGTGACACGCTCGCTACTTACTATCTCATCCGAGCATAACGGAGCGAATAAACAATGTAGGCGAAACAATAACAGAGCGAGCATGTTCGAGGGTGCGTAGCACCTGAGTTTGCGAGCTTTAGGTTGAGCCGTACAATTGATTAATGAGCGCAGTTCAGCTCGGCAGTTTCTTTGCGTAACTTTCTTTGATGACAAAGAAAGTTACATGAAAAAGAAAAGTTTAGTACACCAAAATATGTATTTTGGTGTATTATGCTCTATTATTGGTCGGATTCTTCGTGTTTACCCTTCATTAATTTTTCAAAATCAGAAGGTTTAATATTTTGAATAAAATCTTTAAATTCTTGAGCTTCTTCTTCATCTTTCGCAGCATCAGTTGAAACTGAACCATTCATAAGTACATTTGCCGTAACATAAATAGGAGCAGCAGCTCTCATTGCTACAGCAATAGCATCGGAGGGTCTGGAATCTATTTCAAGAGTTTCTTCTCCTTTGACCAAAAATATAGTTGCGTAATAAGTATCTTTCTCAACATCGTTAATTTCGACTTTTTCAACTTTATATCCGGTTTCTTTGATTATATTTGTGATTAAATCATGTGTCATTGGACGTGCAACGACTAAGCCTTCTATACATCTTATAATTGCACTTGCTTCTGCCGACCCAATCCAAATTGGTAAAGCTTTTCTATTCTCCAAATCGTGCAGCACTACGATTGGTGAGTTTGTCCTAACATCAAGAGCTATACCCATTACTTTCATTTCTATCATAATATATTCAATTCCTCTTTATATCTGATATTTAACTATTTTACCACAAAATAGCTTTCCGTGATATAATCAGTTGTATGAAAATAAATATAGCATACAACGAAAAAATCCCTGAATATTTGGAAACTTTGAAAAAAGTTGAATCAGAACTCGAAAAACATAATACTGAATATAAGTCTTTTGATATAGCTGAATTAAGTGCTTTTGGCGATTTTACAATTGCGCTCGGCGGGGACGGCACGATTCTTAGAACAGCCAGATTCTATTCAGATACAAAAATTCCTGTACTCGGTATAAACCTTGGAAGATTGGGTTTCCTTTCACATTCTGAAGATATAGGATATATCATCGATTCAATATTAAATGGAAATTATTATTCTGAAGAACGATTAATGCTTGCTTCAGGCTCTTTTTTGGCTCTGAATGACTTTGTTATAAAGGGATGTAATCAGTCTCGCTCATCTAAATTTTACCTTGAAATAAATGATGACGTCGTATGCAATTACATTGCGGATGGAATAATTATTTCTACTCCAACAGGGTCGACTGCATACGGACTTTCTGCGGGAGGACCTGTATTGCACCCTGCGCTGGATTCAATAGTCATAGTTCCTATATGCCCTCATACACTTAATGCACGACCGCTGGTTGTTCCTGCGAAAGAACAAATTGCTGTTAAGACTAGCGATATGCTTTTATCTGTTTCAATTGACGGATACGATACTATAAAATGTATTGATAAAATTACTATCACCGCATCAGATAAAAAAGCAGTGCTGGCATTTTTAAATGAACGTCAGTTTTATCCTGTTTTGAGAAACTCCCTGCATTGGGGTGTTATGCCTAAAAAAAGTGTTTAATATTAAATTAATATAATATTTTGTAAAGCTCTTCCCATATAGTATTAATACAGTTTTCGCATAATATAAGACTTCTGTTAAGATTTTTACTTTGTTCCATCTGTGTGTTAATTATTTTGGATAAACTCGGATTTTTATCAATTTTTCTTATTACTTCAATTAAAATTATTATATTTATATTTGCAAAAAGCATTTTCCTAAATATCTTACGCAATGTTGGCTTTGCGATTACCATAAAATTTGTGTTTGATAGAAATTGGTCAATTAATTTATCGGAACTGCTTTCTATGTATTTATCAAATTCATTTTTTAAATATTTTAAACTCATTTTTCACCTCTTAATTATATTACCGTATATAATATTTAATATCGTATATGATAATTATTATACAATATCGGCAAATTTTGTCAAACATGTATATAATTTAAATATGGATATTAAAACACAACTCAAAATATTTTTAACTTTGCGCCATTTGTCAGTTTCAAAACTCGCTGAACTTATGTCAAAAGAAACCGGGATAAATTATACAGCAGCAAAACTATATGGAAAATTAAACAGAGATACAATATCATTTACAGAGTGTCAAATAATAGCAAAAATATTGGGCTATGAAATAGTATTTCAAGAAGTATAATTGTTATTTCCCTCTCATGAAAAAACTTGCCAAGTCTTTGTGTTCAATAAAATGTGCTATTGGTCTACCATGCGGACAAGTTTCGGGGTTTTTGCAGGTTCGCCAATTTCTGATAATTTCTTCCATCTGGTATTGATTTAAATACGTATTTGCCTTAACCGCTGCTTTACATGATGTGGTAATTATAATCTTTTCTTCAATATTATCAATGTCTCCCGATATGTTTCCCAAAATATCTGCCAGAATATCTTTTGGTGGTATTTTTGATAATATTTGAGGGATTTTTCTAAAAATAACTTCTGTATCCGAAATAAAATCTATTTCATATCCAAATTTCATCAACTTTTCTTTATTGGATTCCAAAATGTTTTTATCTGAAACAGAAACAGGAATTACGTCCGAAATAAACAGAAGCTGGCAATCAATATTCTTGGATTCTTTCAATTTTTCATAGATATATCTTTCTTCAGCGATATGTTGATCAACTATTTCTAACCCGTTTCCCTTTTCTATAAGAATATATGTCTTTTTATACTGACCGATAATTATATCTTCCTGAATAAAATCCGGTTCGTTTAGCAATTTAGCTTGAGTGTGCTCAACCGGCTTATAATTTTCTTGAACGTTTTTCTCGAATTGAGGTTTAAGCGGTACAACTTTTTGAACTGCAGCAATTTCTTGTACAGGTTTTTGGAATACATCAGCTATATTGACGTCAGCACTCACATAGATATCTTCTGTTTCAGGTATATCTTTTGCCTGTGGAATTTCTCTCGAAATGTTTCTTGCAAAGCTTTTTTCTATGTTTGATTTTAGCGCATCGCTTATTGATGAAAATATAAAATTAAATATTTGGTTTGGATTTTTGTATCTCACTTCACGCTTTGCCGGGTGTACATTTACATCGACATCTGCAGGCGGAATCTCTAAATTAAGTACAACAAAAGGATAGCGAGTGTTTCCGATAAGATTTTTGTAAGCCATATCAACAGCCTTAAGAAAAACAGGGCATTTTACCGGGCGTTGGTTTACATAAGTATAATAATCTTTTTTGCTCGCTCTTGTATAGTCAGGAGAGCTTACAAAACCGGAAATTTTTAACCCGGACATTTTGTCCGTTTTTAAAACCGGTTTGAGATTCGAAGCAACTTCTTGCGAAAATAATTCTCTAATCGTTATAATTTGTTCATGTGCTGAATTCGTTTTAAAGACGGTTTTCCCGTTAAATTTGAGTTCAAAGGATATGTTCGGACGAATTATTGCGGCAGTTTGCACAAATTCGCTTATATAACCGAATTCCGTTTTAGCACTTTTTAAGAATTTCAATCTGGCAGGAATATTATAGAACAAGTCTTTTATTTCCATTACTGTGCCGACTGCACAACCTGTTCGAGTTTGTTTAACTTCGGAATTCCGGCATTCAACTTTTGTACCGTAATCAAAGTCCTTGGTTCTTGTTATGCAGGTAACTTTTGATATAGATATAATACTTGCTAAAGCTTCTCCTCTAAATCCCATAGTTTTTATATCATATAAATCTTCGCCAGATTGAATTTTACTCGTTGCGTGTTTTGAAAATGCAAGTAAAATATCGTCAGGATGAATACCGCTTCCGTTATCGGCAATTCTGATGTCTCTGCATTCATTGCTAATTTCTATACTTATTCTTGTGGCGCCTGCATCAATAGAGTTTTCCACAAGCTCTTTTACAACGGAATAAGGACGTTCAATCACCTCTCCGGCCGCAATTTGGTTAATAACATTTTTTGATAGTTGGACGATTCTTCCCATATAATTAATTATATATCAAAAGAAAAATTAATCTTTCTGTACTCCGAATCGGCAAGTATTTATTTTTTTAATATTGTAGTAAAATGTTCTTATGAAGAAAGAATTTTTAGGGATACTTTGTTTATTATCTCTGTCCGTTGTATTTAATCAACAGATAGCAATAGGTGCAGGCACAGGAGTTTTTGCTCAGCACTACGATGCTGCACAGGAATATTTAGCAAAAGGTCAATATTCATCCGCAATTGTTGAATTTAGAAAAGCACTACGCATAAATTTCATGGATAATTCCGCAAGAATCGGACTTATAAATTCATATCTTGCCCGTGCAACATATTATGCGAATCAGGAAAAAAAATATGAAAATTCCGCTAATGATTTCAGAAGCGCCCTTTTCTACCTGAAAATGTTTCCTGCAAAAGACCAAACGATACAAAATTCCGCCGCAATGATAGCTTCTGCAAACGAAAACTTAAATCAATGTCTTAAAGTTGTTGGTTTTGACAGAAGTGCCGGTTCAAGATACAAAAAGGCTGAAGAACTTAGGGCTCTGGGTAATCTTTCGGCTGCTGCATATGAATTTTCAAAATCTGCGGAGGACCAAGGTTATACCGCAAACTCTTATCTACAAATCGCAGAACTTATGAAGCTCCTCGGAAACGAGCCAAAATCTGCAGAATACTATAAATTAGCATTAGACCTTAATCCGAATGACGGACTTTTGAGGATGAAATATGCAAGAACTTTGGATAAACTCGGACTTTACGACGAGGCTGTTCCGCAATATAATGCTGCACTTGCGAACAGCAAAGGTGACATGGAAGTTTTGTATTCACTTGAGAGGATATATCTTAAAAAACTTGCTCAAACTCCATCGGATGCGGAATTAAATGCTAATATAGGTGCTATAAAACAAGCTCAGGGCGATTTTGATGCGGCATTGAGTTATTACGGTAAAGCAGAACAACTAAATCCGAATAACGTTAATACAAGGCTGAATGTCGGTACGCTTTTTCAGCAAAAGAAAGATTACCAAAAAGCAATAAAATCATACGACTCTGTTCTTACACTATATCCGAATAATGTACAAGCAAACTTATACAAAGCTCAAGCTTTTGCAGAAATGGGTAACAAGTCCGGCGCATTAGAATTATACAGAAAAGTATTGACTCTTGATCCGGCAAATGCCACTGCAAAAGCAGAGATAATCGGTGTTATGAAAGATGCAATGACGCCTTCGGAATTTGTTGCTTATTTAACCAAAAATGCAGGAAATGACAAAAATATGCAAAATATGCTTTACGATTATGCATATAAGTTACACAAAGAAAACAAAATTCAAGAAGCTATTTCGGCATATAACGGTGTTATAACAAGCAATCCGTCAAATGTAGATGCTTACGTCAATTTAGCTATTTGTTATGCTTCAATAAATGATTACAAAAATGCTCAAAGCATTTTACAAACCGCCAAAACCAAGTTCCCATTGAATGAACTTGTATTAAAAACTCTAAAAGATGTTCAAGGTGACAATTCCGCACAAATACTAGCAGATGCCGGAGTAAAATACGAGGGCAAAGATTTTAAAGGGGCTTTGAAGCTTTATTTAGATGTAAATCCTGCTACGGAAAATTCATTGCTCGGAGCCGCAGCTTGTTGTCAGGAATTGAAAGATTTTAACAAAGCTATTGAATACTACCAAAAAGCGGAAAGCCTTAACCCTAAAAATGCTCAAATTCCTTATTATATCGGATATTTGTATTCAGAAATGCAAAAATGGGCTGAATCAAGCGTTTACTTGAAGAAATCAATTTCCTTAAATCAAAATGAAGAGGCAAAGGCTTTACTTGCCTACGTCGAACAAAATCTGTCAATGAATGAACTTTCTGAAGCGATTTCTCAATATGAAAATAAAGATTTTGATAAAGCTCTTGTAAAATTTACAAATATACTGAAAGCGGATAAAAATAATGCTTATGCTTATTACTACAGAGCACTGATTTATGATGAACAAAAGAAAAATCAACTAGCAATAAATGATTATCTCAAAGCATTAGAATTATCAAAAGAAATTCCGATTGCAAATTACTTATTAGCAGTGGATTATGACGGAATCGAAAAATATAAAGAAGCGTATAAATATTATAATCAGTTTATTTCAAGTTATACAAACGAAGATGAATACTTAAATTACGCAAAAACCAGAGTCGAAGAGTTGAAACCGTATGCAAGTTAGGGATTTGATTTCAAGCAGAGTTTCTCTTGCACCGATGGCCGGAATTACGGATTATGTTTTGCGTTCTTTAGTCAGGGAATATTCCAAGAGCTGTCTTTTAACAACCGAAATGATTAGCTCCGAAGCTTTGACGCAGGTAAAAGATACTGTTATAACCGCACGCAATGAAGATCATTCCCCTATATCTTATCAATTAAGCGGGCATAAACCTGAAATGATAGCTTCATGTGCCGAATATCTTCAAAAATATGCTGATATGATTGACATAAATATGGGCTGTCCTGTTAATAAAGTAGTAAAAGGTACAGACGGAGCTGCGCTCATGCGTAATCCCGAGCTTGCGGAAAGAATTGTTAAAGCTGTCAAAGCACGTATTTCCATTCCGCTGAGTGTAAAATTCAGACTTGGATATACGGCAGAAGAAATGAATTACGTTGAATTCGGACAAAGAATGCAAGAGGCGGGTGCTGATTTTATAACGATTCATGCCAGAACCCGTTCTCAAATGTACGGAGGTAAAGCTGACTGGAAAAAGATAGCAGAACTCAAGCGCAATGTGGACATTCCCGTTTTTGCAAACGGAGATGTGGTTTCCATAGAAACCGCCGAACAATGCCTTGAAGAATCTCAAGCTGACGGTATTGCAATAGGGAGAGGGATTTTAGGCGACCCGACATTAATCTCAAGAATTGAAAATTATATTAATAAAGGAATTTATTTATCTCCGCCGACGTTGGAAGAAAAAATTGAAGGAATTAAAATACATCTTAAAAAAGAAATTGAGTTTAGGGGAGAAAATGTTGGAATAAAATTTACAAGAAAATTTTATCCTTACTATGTTAACGGATTTCAGGGAGCCTCAAAATATAGGGGAATGCTGGTGTTGATTGATAATCAAAAAGAAATTTTTGATGTTCTTGACCGAATTTTGTTTGAAACCTCCGCAAAAATATGTTAACATTGTTTTGAAGAAGAATCGGAGATTAATATGAAAAAAAGAGGATTTAGTTTAGCGGAATTACTTGTAGCTATGAGTATTATTGCTATTGCTGCAGCGTTGTTGGCACCTGCATATATGAGATTTAAACCTGATAGGTATAAATTCAGAGTGCTTAATACGTATAAATTTATTCTTGAAACAAACCGTGCGTTATTAAACAATGAAGATATATATTATCAACGTACACCGGACGACAATTTTGACACATATTTCGGAGATACTAACATACCCGCACCCCATACACAAGAAGGCTGTATAGGGCTGTTTTGCACAGAAGAACCAACTGATAAAGAACCTGAATTTCATGATACAAAATATAGCGGTCACTGCAAGTATCCTAATTTAATGAGAGGAATGCTAAATTTGCAAGATGGAGCTGAGTGCAACAATGGCAGCACTACTTATGTTGCATCAGGCAGGGCTGCTGATACATCCTTATGGAATATAGAAGAAGTTTTCTATGATGCTACTCAAAACCAAGGCAGAGTAGGATACAGAATATCTGTCGATTTAAACCCCCGAAACACCGCTGAGCAGAGTTGTTCTTATTCTTCAACTTGTACGCATCCTGATACGTTCACTTTCTTTGTAGATAGAAACGGTGATATAGATTTAAACTATAATGGCAATGGTGCAATGGACGAATTAACCAAAACATATATCAGAAATATGGAAAATATCTACAAAGAAGATGATTTGAATCAAGCATCACAAGGCGGTTAGACCAGGATGTAAATTTATTGTTTTTATTGTAGTATCTTAATAAGAGGTATTGACAATGAAACTCTGTATTTTCCCGGGAACATTCAATCCGATACATAATGCTCATATAAAAATGGCAGAGTTTGCCTTGGAAAAATTCGGGTTTGATAAAATTATTTTCATACCCGCATATATCCCGCCGCATAAAGAGATTGACAAAAATCTTGCAAAACACAGGTTTAATATGGTTAAGCTTGCAATTTCCAATAACAAACACTTCGAAATTTCAGACATTGAGTATCAATCTGAAGGCAAATCTTATTCATTAATAACCGTTAAAAAGATTATTGAACAATATAAAATAACGGGTCGTTTAAATTTTATAATAGGCACTGATGCATTTGTAAATTTAAACAGCTGGTATAAAGCAGATGAATTGAAAACGCTTGTGCATTTTATAGTATTCCCGCGAAGAGGAGACGTAGACAAAGAAATTTATAATGAATTCAGAAAAAGCGGCTGGGATTTCGAACTCATGAATTCGGTACTTATGGATATTTCGTCAACAGATATAAGAAAAATAGGCAAAAATAATATTAATAAAGAAGTTGAGGACTATATAAAAAATTATGGATTATACAAATCTTGAAAAGTACAAAAATTGGCTTAAAAACAATTTAAATGAAGAAAGGTACCGGCATTCATTGGGCACAGCCGAATGTGCATCAGAGCTGGCCGAAAAATACGGATTAGATAAAAACAGAGCATATTTTTGCGGACTTATTCATGACTGCGCAAAATGTTTTCCGAAAGAAGAACTTGAAGCTATAATGTGCCGTTGTTCAGGGCTCTGCGAAGGTGAACTTGATAATCCCAAAACTCATCACGCACCTGCAGGTGCAATTTTGGCAAAGGAAGAATTTTGTGTTGAAGATGAAGAAATTCTGTCTGCAATAAGATGGCATACCCTTGGAAAAGAAGAAATGAGTGATTTTGAAAAAATTATCTTTATTGCCGATAAAATTGAAAATAAAACCAGACCTTCTGAATGGACAGAACCAATCAGAGAAGCACTCTCTGAAGAGAACGGACTTAACAAAGCTCTTTTAATTTGTTATAAAAATACTATAAAAAGTCTTGTCGACAGAAATTTGAAAATTTGTAAAACAACAATTGATATTTATAACAAACTGCTTGATATGGTATAACTCACTGGACTTAATTTAAAAAAGAAGGTATAATTTCGATATGAGGCGGGGAATAGCATTATTTATATTAAGTATATTTCTTATGCAAAACGCTGTTTTAGCAGCGGGCGATGTTTTCAGCGGTCATGCGGAATACGATGACGAATATACAGAGCTTGATAAAAAACTGTTTACCGGGAAAACCGAAATGCTTGAAAAACGTGATACCATTGAAATGACAGTATCTCAGGTTCTTGACGGGAGCTTTTCGTTTGAGGGAGATGAGTTTTTTGCGGAAATAACCAGTGATGTATACGGAAACAAAGGTGTAATTATTCCTAAAGGGAGTTTAGCGCATGGATTTATTAAGGATTCCGGCGAAGCAAAACGTTTAGGGCGAGACGGATATCTTGATTTAAGCTTTGATAAATTAATTACTCCGGATGGGAGAGAAATACCTATAGAAGGGAAAATGTCAACCAAACTGCATCCCGTAAAAGCAGCAGCAAAAATTGCGGCGACCGATATAGGATATACAGCTGCAGGCGGAGTCATAGGAGGTCTGTTTGCAGCGCAGGCACTCGGTATCGAAGCTGCAATTGCTTCTAACGGTTATACGCTTGCAGGAGGTGCTGCAGTAGGTGGTGCTATAGGGCTTGGCATGTCTTTGTATAGAAAAGGTAAAAATGTTTTAATTTCTCCCGGTGATGAAATAAGGGTTAAAATAATGTCTGATGTTGAACTTCCGGTGTACAGAGAAGAAGCATTGGTTCAAAAGGAACAATTATACCCGGGATTAGACATAAGAATTGCAAATATTTTATACGAAAAAGACCCGTTTGGGGAAGTAAATACAATAACACTTTCTGTCTGTATTTCCAATATGTCAGATAAAAGTTTTGCAGGAATGGACCTGGCTCTCGTAAGCGATTATAATACCGTATACAATCCTTCAATATTTGGAGATACAAAACTTTTGTTTTCTCAATTCAAACCGGGTGACAGAAAAGCCGGCAAAATTTCATTCTCAGTTGATAATGTTAAACATTCATTCTGGCTTGTTGTAAATGACAGGACAAAAAATAAGCCCCTTACAAAAATATCATTAGATAATGCATATAAACATGTTTCACAAGATGTAAAAAAACGTAATGATAAGGTTAAACAAAAAAAGAAAAACTATTACAAAGAAGACGATGTTTTTGATATTTAATCTTATTAATATTCCTATGTTATGAGAATTATTTCTATAAACAACAGCACTATTACAAATTCATTTCCTACTTTTTTAAGTTCAAAATCCAAAAAGCTAATAGAAAAACTGGAAAAGGCCGAACAACTAAACAAGGTAAAAATAACATTTGATGAACTTGAAAGAATGTATGAAGAAATTGGCTACTATGTAATTAAAAAACGCGGCTCACATGCCATCGTAAATGTAACTGAAAACCTAAATATTCCTGTAATAATACCTCACGGCAGAAAACATGTTCACCCAAATGATTTAAAGAGATTTCTGCTGGTAAAAGAGAAGAAATTTAAAGAAGCCTCACTGGTTAATTAATGAAAATTGATATATCGCTTTAATTCTTAATAGATTTTTTTTTGAGAATAGATTATTATATAAATAATAACTATGGCTAAAAAATTTTTAAAAAAAGAGAAGAAAGAAAGCTTTGGACAGAAAATTGTTAATTTTATTTTAACAATAGTTTTAGTGTGCGTTATAAGTTCACAAATGTGCACTGCAGCTAATAATAACTTGAGATTTGCACAAATAAGCGATTCACATTTTTCATCTTTTGAAGAAAATACTTCTTACAAAATGCTTAAAAATTCGACTGAGCTTTTAAATGATGTAATTTTTCAGTTAAATACATCAGGCCCCTACGATTTTATTGTATTTACGGGCGATTTAATTAATAAGCCTAAAGAATCCGAATTAGAAAAATTTCTTATCCAAACAAAAAAAATAAATTATCCTTGGTATGCTTGTGTTGGGAATCACGACATTGCCGTTGGCGGTACATTAACAAAAACAAGATTTAAAAAAATAATAAATTCCCACAATAGAAATATGCACGGTGACTCATCATATTATGCATTTACCCCCAAAAAAGGGTTTAGAATTATTTGTCTTGATTCAATTATAGACTATAAAATAACCACCAATGGAGAAATTTCTAAAGAAGAAATACTTTGGCTAAAAGAAGAACTCGATAATCATACAAAAGATGTTATCGTTATTTGCACACATATTCCCATTGATGAACCTTATTCAAGTTCTGACCATAGGCTTTATAATGAATATGAACTCAAAAGTCTTTTGAAAAGCTATAAAAATCCGATTATAGTTATACAGGGACATTATCATTGTGCAAGAGCAAGACAAAATGATAATATAGTTTATATTACTACACCCTCTTTGGTCACATATCCAAATGCTTTTAGGGTAATAAATATAAATTCAAACAAAAATAGAACACTTGTTGATATATTTCTAAAAGAAACTAATTTAAAAGAAACCCAAAAGAGATCAAAACTAAGAGTCCTTGGCACTGAGCTGCTCTATGGACAAGAAGAAGACAGAAATAATACTTTTGAAATAAAAAAAGAAAAGGAACAGAAATGACTGAAGAATTTAGGATTAAGTTTAGAGGTGTAAGAGGGAGCTATCCTGTTGCTGAAAAAGATTTTTTAAAGTATGGAGGAAATACCTCCTGCGTTGAAATTAACGTTGGAGGGCATTTAATAATACTTGATGCAGGCACAGGTTTAATAAGTCTCGGAAATGAACTTATGCAGGAATATATACAATCCGGTACTACAATAACTGACAGAAAACCTGTTAAGTGTTCAATATTATTGAGTCATATACATTTAGATCATATTCAGGGATTCCCGTTTTTCCGTCCATCGCATCTTGCTTCAACAAAGATGGCGCTGTTGGGTGGAGTGGGTTATGATGAAAACTTAGAATCAGAACTCTCAAAATTATTATTCAGAAAATCTTTCCCTCTTGATTTAGGTGATATTGCTGCTGATTTAAAAATAATTGATTTAAATGAAACAAATTATATAATTTTCAAGAATGGCGAAGATTTACCCAGAGTAACACGTGTTAATGACTTAAAAGATGGCGATTACAATGATGACGATGTTGTAATTACTTGCTATAAATCGTACGCTCATCCGCAAAACGGTGTTTTTGTGTATAAAATAAAATATAAGGGGAAGAGTCTTATATATGCGACAGATAAAGAAAGCTATGCAGGTGGGGATAAAAAATTGATTAAGTTCGCAAAGGGTTGTGACTTAATTATACATGATGCACAATATTCAACAGAGGATTATTTGAGTATTTATGTTCCAAAACAAGGATTCGGACACTCGACATTTGAAATGGCGCTTGATTGCAAAAATCAAATCGAGGCGAAAAAAATTGTATTTTTCCACTATGACCCAAGCTATAATGACGAAAAACTAGACTTATTGGCAGAAGAATACGCTGATGAAAATGCAATAATGGCATATGAAGGACTTGAAATTTCCTTATTATGATAAAAAAATTTCTTACAATTTTACTTCTTATAATAATGGTTTTTTGTTCCGGTTACAGAAAGCCCTATAAATTTTCAATTCAACCTGAAAAAAATGCCTTTTATCATAATAATGTCGGTCTGAATTATTTGCAGGACAGGATTTATTATGCCGCAATTCAGGAATTTAAGATTGCAATATCATTAAGTCCTTCAACTCAAGCCAGTGCAATATTTTATAATAATTTAGGTGAAACTTATAATTTTATCGGGTATCCGGATATGGCAAAAGATTGTTTTGAAGAAGCCATTAAACTATACGGGCTAAACTTTCAATATTATATAAATTTGGTTGAGTGCTATATAACACTTGGGATTGCTAATTCAAAAATCAGTGAATATAGCCAAACAAAAGAAGTTTATAAGCGTATACAACTAGGACTTTTGTATACCAAAACAGGACAAATTGCACAAGGAATAAGTATTTTGGATGATATTTGCGCCGAAGAACCTGATTTAATGATAACTCCTGCGATTAGACAATATATCAAAGATATTTCTAAACATTAGCTTCCACCTTTAATATCACTAATAAGTTTTTCTTCAAATTCTTTTCTGTACAAATATCCCAAATGTGCCCCGCAATTTAAACATTTTAAATGTTTGCCCGTAAGCTCTTTTAATTTTATCAGTTGATTTTTATTGATAAAATAATCATCAAATGATTCATATATACTGTAATTATCACTATCGGTTAAAAAAGCAGAGAGTGAATATAGCGAAGTTTTTTTCGGATTTTCTGTATTAGAATCATCTTCTTCCCAATTTGTTATACCCAAATATTTTTCTGCATAATCTCGATAACTCATGTTATTTATCATCTCATATATATCCGTTTTTTTATTTTTAGGTACATTTTCAAGTGCAAAAATTAAATCCGAAAGTTTTTGTCTGAGAATAAAAGTTGTAATCATTTTCCCCTCTTCGTCGGAAAAAGGCATAGTTTCAATATTAAGCTTACCACTATCTTTTAGTTCATATAATTGCAAAAGCTTTGCTGCTGTGACCGCCGTTTTTTGTTTTACTTCATCGGAATTTTTATCAAACTCATCTCCGTTTTTATCGAGTTGACTTATAGCATATTTAAGGTCAATCGGAGGACTTATGGCTATAGATTTTTGTACATTTATGACAGGCTCTTTGCTTTCTCTATCTGCTAAAAATAGTGTAGCAAATGCTCCGAAAGATGTTCCTACAATCGTTTTAGATTCAAATTTACAATCATATTTTTTCTCCAAATCCTTTAATATTTCTGACGTAACATGCTGTACTTTCTCAGAATCAATAATAGGTAACCCGGGAGAATATCCATCAGGCATACTTTTTACGAATTCCCAATGGAAATGACTCCCTTGCATGATAACAGAATATCCTTCATCGTAAAACTTCTTTGCAAAAACTTCGGAATGATGAGCTCCTGCGCCTTCTCCTATAGAAGGATACAGTATTATTAAAGGTGCAGTTTTGTCTTTTTGAAGTATGTACTTATAAACATATTCAGGCTTATTTTCCGTTACAAAAACTTTGCCTGTTTTGATTCTTTTAAAGAAACTCCTATTCCAAACTGAAAGTTCGTTCCACATTGATTTATGGATTTTCGGATCTTCAAAAAGAGCCGTTCGCATTGAATCAACAACAGGAGTTTGAGGTTTATAATTATCCAAAACGATATCAGGATTAACTGAATTCGTATTTACAGGTAAAATATCCTTTAACGCAGGATTTAAAACATTCGGAATAACTTGTTCTATAATCTTTTCGGAATGCACCTCCGCCGGTTTATCACCAATATCTGCAATCAGTTCTTCAGCGAGTTCGGACTTTCCTTCGTCAACAAGCTCTTTTTCTTCGGCGAGTAAATCTTTACGGTCAAGATTTGAATTTCTTATATAGTTTTCCAATCCGAACAGTTTTTTGTGTATGTCATAAGGGTCAGCATATGTTGTTTCTATCATATGTGCCAAAGGCTGCATGTAAGAAGTTCTGTTTAACATAAGACCAAACTTTATTGCTGAAACAATAGGTGTAGCCAAATATACCGATGGATCTAACGCAGCCTCAAGCGCTCTGCCACACAAGGAACGAGGTGTACATGAATGAAGAATCGGCATAACCAGATACGAACCTTGGTTTAGTTTACATTTACACAGTGCCTGCTCCATATTTTCATTTGTGGGTTTTATTTTAAGAATCTTGTCAGCAGGGTCAAATAAACCGCCTAACCCTAAAGTTGTATTAGTTAAAAATCTCATCGTTTCAATTTTTACACCCTGACCATCTCTCTGAAGAATGCAGCTCGCAAGGCGTTTAGGGTATTCTATATTATTATAGACGTCTCTTATTCTGTCTATTCCGAATTTTGGCATAATTGAAGACCAAATGATATGAACTGGCCGCGCAATATATTTGTTAAGACGAGAATTCAAATTAAACATTTTGCGGTTAAATTTTTCGTATTTATCATCGCCCGCATACATTTTTGCATAATCGGGATATCTGGATTCCTGCGTCGTTTCAACAGCTTGAATATCATTCGGCGGTGTATTTGTAATCTTATATTCTTTTGCCGAAATTGGATTAATAATAAGTAGAATTAATAATAAAATTGAAATAAAATTTTTCTTATAAAACATTTACTCCTCACTTCTAACAATTAAATTGTATTTATTGAGAGTAAAAGTTTTATTCCACAATCGGGGGAATGTGATAAGCAATGTTGTGTTTATTATTTTGTCCTAATTATATTTATCCCATCGGTGTTCAAATTCTTCGACTGCTAATGCGGCTTCTTCTTCAGTATATTTGTATTTGGAAAGACTTATGAGAATCCTCCCTTCGGATTCTTCGAGTAATTTTTTCTTTATTTTATACGGATATGTTTCATTTCCTTTCATTCCGCCGTTGTGGATTTCTTCAATAATGTCATCTACATATTTTTGCATATATTGGGGAATTTTTGGAAATCTTTTTATATATTCAACAAGCGGCATATTTTCACGATAACGATTTCCGCTTGCCGACGTTAGAAGAAAATTGCCTATTGTATTCATACCACCCATCGATGCCGGAGTAATATGTTCTATAGAACCTGTTGAAGCTATAAACAAACGACGAACTATTTCTACCTGCTTTCTTTTCGCATATTTTACAATAAATGCATTTCTGCTGCTTTCTGAAGTTGGTAAAAACAACGCCTTGTTCTTAATATCATTAAATATTTCCCGTTCATTTTCTTTTGGAATAATCTCTTCAAGCGAAATCAAAAAAGTTTTTCGTTTAAATGTATCACGCTTGTTATCACTTAAGATTATCTGCCGGCATTTTGTAGTTTTTGCACGCAGTTTCAAAGCAGTTTGAGGAGACAATTTTCTTGAAAGCATATCGACATCATCTAAAACCTCAAGTTCTTCAAGTTTTAATTTGTTTAATGCGTTCACTTGAATCATTTGGAGACAGTTTTGCAGATTATCATCAGGGTTTAAGAGTGCAAAGTCTTTGAAAATAGCAAACATCGCTTTTTCTACCGGAAGCATGTTTTTCTTGTATGTTTCAAGCAATTTTACAGCATCAATTGCTGTTTTAGTTTTTGCAAGATTTTTTTCAAATCCCTTAATCATTTCACTTGGAATAATTTTTATTCCTCTGTATGGACAGGTAATATTTCTCAGTTTTCTGAGAGGCTTCCCGGCAGAAGTAGTACCTTCATATGGAATATCGTAATAATACTTCAAATAATTTTCAGGTGTTATTTTGGGGGTTATCTTCTTATTCTTTTTTGCACTCATATTTGCCTTTAAGATAAGCTATTCTTATCTCATGATAACAAATTTTATATTATGATTCAAGATAAATGACTATTTTGCTTTAAATTTAAATTTATTAATAAAAATATGTATTTTAATGATATAATTTTAATGAAATTAATATATAGGAGGTTTTATGGTATCAGCAATGCTAAATGAAACGAGTATAACTACATCCCTTGGGATTTCAGCTATGTTCAAAAATACCGATATGTTGAGATTATCGAATTTGATTTCGGCTTCTACAGAAGAATTAAAATCAAGAGCTAATATGCCGGGACAATTTTTAAATTGGGTAGATTTACCTAAGCATCAAGCATTAAGACTTGACGATATTTATTCAATGGTATCGAAGTTCAAAACTCAAACAGGTGCTAAATATTTAACAGTATTAGGGATAGGCGGCTCTAAACATACCGTTGAAAATATGTTAAGTATAAACGGCCTTAATATCGGGAAGCACGAAGTTCTTTTTTATTCGGATGTTGACTCCGCAAGCTTTAACCGTTACCTTTATTTGATTGAAAATGATGTAACAAAGTCAAATTATCTTGTAGCTTCAAAATCCGGCTCTACTTTTGAAACAAAAGACGGATTTTTAAGAATAAAGAAAATGCTTGAAGAAGCATATTTAAATCAAGGATTATCCGCTGAAGAAGCAAAATCAAAAGCTTCAATGCACTTTATAGCAGTAACAGACAAAAATCCGGATAAGAGTGAATTAAGAAGAATGTCAAACTCTGAAGGCTGGCTTGGTGATTTATATATCCATGATGATGTTGGCGGAAGGTTCTCTGCCCTGGATGACCATGCTTTGTTCACTCTTGCATACGCAGGTATGTTGCAGTCAGATATGAAAGAAATGCTTGATTCCGCTCAAAAAATGTCTGAAATTGCATTAAGTACTGATTTCAATATTAATCTTCCATACGCAGAAGCTTCTTTTTGGGCAGTTGCCAGAATAGATGGGATTAATTCCTCAGTTCATCAGTATTTGGGTTCAATGTTTGATGATGCAGTAAATTGGCACTCTCAAATGCAGAATGAATCTGTTAAAGACACATTAAAGCAGATTGCAAAAGTTCCGGATGCAATGCATCATAGTTCTGAAGCACATTTTAATCCGGCAAACAAGTTTGCGTTTGCACTTACAGTACCTACAGATTGCGGTAATTTAAGAGAAAACGCTCAAGGATACATTGGAGCTTTAAGTAAGTCTTATTCAGATGCCGGTTCATATTTCTGTGAATACTTAGAAACTTCAAAAATGGGTCTTACTCCGTCGGCAGCCGGTGCAATGGTTCAATTGAGAGCTTTTGCAACGGTATATCAGGAAATTATTAT
>JAEEXX010000079.1 GCA_016287985.1 Candidatus Gastranaerophilales bacterium | reverse complement strand
AAATGTATTATTGGGAAGACGGCTCCGCTCGCCGACCTGCTCGTCTTGTCCTTCGACAAGCCGACACCGTCGGCTCGACTCCACCTCGGTCGCTTTGCTCCCTCGGCTTGCCCATTGCACTCGCCGTACAGGCGTCGAAACCGGTACATCCCCATAATTTTCAAAGTTCGTAAAGACAGTATAAATTATTAATAATAATTTTTCAACCCTTTGATTCTTATCCCTTTACTGCACCATCATTTTCGCCTGAAATAAAGTATCTTTGCATAGCGAGGAAAAATACAATTATAGGAATCGTAGATAAAATTGAGCCTGCTGCTATATAACGCCAATTGGCAGAAAACATTCCCTGCAAATTATTAATTCCGACCGGCAGTGTGTACATAGAGTCTTTAGTAAGTACAATACTCGGCCACAAAAATTCTCCCCATGAACCTATAAAAGTAAACACAGCCAGAACTGCAAGAGTGGGTTTAACCATAGGAATTACAACTTTTAAAAACATTTGGAAAACATTGCATCCGTCAATAATTGCAGCTTCCTCAACCTCTCTCGGAATTTTTAAAAAAGCCTGCCGCATTAAAAATATTCCGAAAGCGCTTACCGCAAACGGCATTACAAGTCCCAAATACCCCATAACATTGTTTATGCTGTCAACAAGATGAAGTTTGAGCGTAATAATGTAGACCGGAAGCATTATTGCCTGAAACGGTATCATAATAGTTGCTAGAATACTAAAAAATACTATTTTTTTACCTTTAAAGTACATCCTTGCAAGAGGGTAAGCTGCCAGTGATGATAGAACTAAATTGAGTAAGACAGTGAGTGCCGCAACAATTATACTGTTCCAAAAGTATCCCATAAAATTTACTCTTTGCCAAACTTCTATATAGTTTGAGAATGTGAAATCTTGCGGAATAATGACCGGTGGATAAGTAAAAATATCTTCATTTGTACCCTTAAATGAGGTAGACATAAGCCAGAAAAAAGGAAACACTGACAATAGTGATACTGTTATCAACACGGTATGTATGCTCAATTTTGAAATGATTTTTTTTAACATACAAACTTTATTATTTACCCCCGAGCGCAAATTGTCTGAGCAACATATACACCGGATGCGGAGGCCTGTATTAAACCTCTCGTAACTCCTGCACCATCGCCAATTGTAAACAGGTTCTTAACTCCTTCTGTTTCAAGTTCATTTGTTAATTTAACTCTTGCCGAATAGAATTTTACCTCAATACCATAAAGCAGAGTATATCTGGAAGCGGTTCCGGGAGCTATTTTATCAAGGGCAAATAACATTTCTATAATGCTTTTCATTTGTCTGTACGGAATAACAAGACTTAAATCTCCCGGAGTTGCGCATGTGAGCGTGGGTTCAATTATACTGGATTTAATCCTGTCAGGAGTTGAACGTCTGCCTTCAAGCAAATCTCCAAACCTTTGTACAAGAATTCCGCCTGCAAGCATATTGGCTAAACTTGCAATATGCTGACCATAGGCAATAGGCTCTTTAAAAGGCTCCGTAAATTTTTTACTTACAAGAAGTGCAAAGTTTGTATTTTTAGTCTTAATATTTGCGTAACTATGTCCATTAACAGTAGCTATACCATTATAATTTTCTTGAACAACTTCTCCATTTGGATTCATACAGAATGTACGGACTTCGTCTCCAAATGTCGGTGAGTAATAGACGAGTTTTGATTCATATAATTTATCCGTCAAAGGTGCAAAAACAGGAGCCGGAAGTTCTACCCTGACACCTATGTCAACAGCATTATTTACCATACCGATTTTATTTTTTGCAAATTCATGTGTTAACCAGTCTGCGCCTTCTCTCCCCGGGGCAATTATTGTATACTCAGCTCTTATTGTATCTCCGTTGTCAAGCACTATTCCTTTTACCTGTTCACATTCGACAATAAGACTTTGGGCGGATACATTATTCAAGATTGTTATTTTTTCATCCAAGTAATCCTGCATGTGTTTCAAAACGTCAAGACTTCTTTCTGTTCCCAAGTGACGTACCGGAGAATGTACAAGCTTTAATTCTGCCAGAGCTGCCTGTCTTTCGATTTCATGGAATATTTCCATATCTGTGCCAAAGACTTCGTCTGTTGCACCGTGTTCCAAGTACATGTCATCAGCATATTTAATATATTCTTCTACCTTTTCTCTCGGCAGATAATCAATCAGATGACCGCCAACATCAGGGGTAAGGGTTAGTTTACCGTCTGAAAAAGCACCTGCACCTCCCCAGCCGCAAAGCAGACCGCATCTCTTACAGTTAACGCATTTAGGAGTTCCTTCTCTTAGCGGGCATTTCCTTTTTTCAATTCGCTGTCCTTTTTCTACAAGTATGACCTTCCACTCAGGACGAAGCTTAACAATTTCCAGAGCTGTAAAAATTCCCGCCGGACCGGCTCCTATTATTGCAACATTATACATTCCATCTACCCCTTAAATGCTCTTACAGATTTACGTTATCGCAAACATGGGGGTAAATCAATAGATTGTAATCGTTACATGTTTGAATGAATGTTTTTGAAATACGATATTCTAAAGGATTACGCAAACATAATTCTTTAGAATAATTTTTAGTAAAATAGGAAATATTTCTTTACATATCAATTGCGATTGTCTTATTTTCATGGTATAATTTCGGTGTGGTGGTGTAGTTAAAAGATGTGAAATCAGCCAGTTGGCGTTAATTATATATTACGTATTACTAATTGATAGGAGGAACTCCAAATGAACGTCACATCGATTAAAACTAAAAAGAAAGTTAAATCTGCGTTTAATGATGAATTCGAAAACTATCTTAAAAAGCAACAGGTAAAGACTACGTTTAACGGTACAGAAGTTGAATCTTTTTCGTGGTACAAAAAAGCTCTTGGGTTAGTTTAATTTTCAAATAAAAAAAACATTAAAAAAAGATGCTCATGCTGTGCGCATGGGCATCTTTTTGTCGGTCAATTGTTATGAACGGAATGTAGTATCGGTATTCTCACAATAACATTCTTCGTGACCATTGATGGCAAGCATTACAACACCACCAATACCTACAAGTGAGTATATAATTCTGGAAAGCAGTGTTGCATCACCAAACATGGCAGATACAATATTATAGTTAAAGAATCCGACTAAACCCCACACAATCGCACCGGTAATAACTAAAGTGTACGCTATTAGTCTCAATATATTCATAATACACCTCCTTTCAACTAAATTATTTAATATTTAAAAAGTTTTACATTATACCTATGTCGAATAGGTAACTAGGTATTTTGGAGAATGTATTTTTACGCAAAAGCAACGTGGGCGGGTTTGGTTAGTACCAAACCCGCCCACACTAAATATATTCATTACACTTTCATATCTTTTTCAAAACCAAAGAGGGAACTTACTGATTCATCATCATGAATTCTTGATATTGCCTGACCAAGAAGTGATGCAACAGATAGTTGTTTAACATTTGACGGCAAATCTTCTTTCCCCCAAGGGATAGTATTTGTAACTATACACTCTTCTATAGGAGAAGACTGCAGTCTTTCTCTTGCAGGGCCGGAGAATACCGCATGTGTCGCTCCAACATATACAGCTTTGGCACCTTTACTTTTTAAAAGCTTTGATGCTTCGCAGATAGTTCCTGCTGTATCAATCATATCATCGAACATTAAACATATTTTTCCATCAACATCACCAATTATGTGAGCGGCTATAGCTTCATTGTGTTTGTCACGACGTTTATCGATAATGGCCATCGGGCAGTTAAGTTTTTTTGCATAATATCTGGTTCTGTTGGCACCACCCATATCCGGTGAAACTGCAACCATTTCATCAGGATTCAGATTTAGATTTTTTATATAATCCACTATAATTGGTGCTGCAAAAATATGGTCTACCAGTATATTAAAAAATCCCTGTATTTGACCTGTGTGTAAATCCATTGCCAGAACTCTTGTTGTTCCTGCTGTAGTGAGCAAGTCTGCTACGAGTTTCGCAGTGATAGCCTCTCTGCCGGAAGTTTTTCTGTCTTGACGTGCGTACCCATAGTAAGGGATAACTGCGGTTATTGTTTTTGCGCTAGCCCTTTTGAATGCGTCAATCATAATAAGGAGTTCCATAAGATTTTCGTTTACAGGGTTGCATAAAGGTTGAACAATAAAAACGTCATCGCCCCTTATACTTTCTTTTACTTGAACATATATTTCACCATCGGCAAAATTTTTAATAACCATTGGACCAACTGTTGTCCCTAAATAATCTGCAATTTCTTGCGCCAGAGCCGGATTAGATCGACCCGAAAAAAGCCTGATGTCATGGGTAGGATTCACTGCTTGCTCAAGCTGAGGATAAGGCATTTCAAGAACCATTGAAAACAATCCTTTCTGTATAATTACGTAATTTGTGACATTTTGTATTTTACATTAAAACTTAAATTTGTAACAGTGTTTTTTACAAAATATTAAGAATAATGCAAAAATTTTTCTGCATTATTCTTAAAAACCGTAAATAATAATTTTTGTTATTTTACAAAAAATGAAACATTAACATTAGCGTTAATTTTTATTACACCGTTAGAAATGGTCATACCTGAATCAGCCTCAGCGACAGAACCTGCAGCCATATCTGCCATCATATTTTTTGCCATATATAACCTTGACTGATTACTACCGCTTGTACTGCAGCTTGTGTTTACACTACTTACACCCAATATTGAAGTATTAAGAGATTTCGCTATAACGCTTGCTCTTTTATATGCTTTTTGAGAAGCTTTTGCAATTAAATCGTCACATTGAGAATCATAGTTTGATAGCGAAAAAGATAAACTGTCAACATTAGTTGCACCTGCATTCAGTGCATTATCAATCATCTTGCCTAATTTATCAATAGATTTTGTGTGAACTATAACCCTATTTGAAACTTCGTACTTATCAAAATTCCTTTTTGAATTTGTGTAAGTATATAACGGCTGAGCATTAAAATTTAAAGTCTTAATGTAATCACCGGCAGCAGGATTAATCATAGCTTTTAATTCCGAATAAACCTTATCCGAAATTCCTTTGTTTGCAGCAGTTGCTTTTTGCATGGATTTTGTATCATAAGTTTTTACAGCAAAAGCTATCTCTGCAACATCAGGCGCAGTTTCAATTTCAGAGTTTGTATTTACGGAAATGTATCCTTTATCTTTGGAATTGTCTGTCGTAACTGCTTGTGACGAAAGACTGGTAAATCCTGATAAAAGGCTCAAAACTGATATTGCAACAAGTAATTTCTTCATTTTATTTTACTCCTCTCATAACTCCTTACTTATTATAACTGGAAAGATAAAAAAATGTTCAAAACTTTTCTTCATAACTAGCAAAAATATTTTTTACATGTTTTATGATAGCATCAAAGGAAATTAAAAATGGTCACAATTACACCGATAAATAGTGCTAAAATACACAGTATATCGAAAGTTATAGGTCCTGCTGTAATATCTTATTCCAAAATATCAGCACCTACTATTATATGTTCTGTAATTCCCGGTGTTTTGTCCGGAGAAGTTTCTACATTCTTAAAAGATTTTAACAAAACCTCAACCGAAAATGAGAATTATTTCCAGCTAAAAATGAATCCGGAAACCGGAAAACCTTTTGAAGCCGACAGTTTTCAACGAGCTGCAGCAATGAATTTATATTTGGGGAACGATGTTCTTGTAACAGCTCCGACAGGGACGGGAAAAACGGCAATAGCAGAATATATTATTACGAAGAATCTTCTTGAGGGAAAGAGAACTTTTTACACAACTCCATTAAAAGCATTGAGTAACGAAAAATACAGAGATTTTTGCAGGGTTTACGGTGAAAAAAATGTCGGAATCCTTACAGGAGACACAAAAGTTAATGCTGATGCTCCGATTATTATTATGACAACCGAAGTTTACAGAAACATGACAGCTTCTGAACAATTCAATTTACAAAATCCTAACCGAGAAATGCTCAAAGACAGCTTAAGAACCGTTATTTTTGACGAGCTTCAATACCTTGGGGATGTTGACAGGGGTGGAGTTTGGGAGCAATCTATTATGTTTACTCCTAAAGATGTTCAAATTCTTTCGCTTTCTGCAACTATCGGTAATAATGAAGAAATTAATAGCTGGATTGCCTCAGTTAAAGGCAGAAAGGGGATAAGTGTTACACCTGATGAGCATTATTTGCCAAATAGAAGCCATACAAAAGAAACTGTTTTAATAAATGTTCCGAGTGAAAACAGGCATGTTCCTTTGACTTTTAACCAATTTCAAGCAATTCCCGAGATAAAAGAACCGAAAGGGCGTCCGAGAAAAGAACAAATAAAAGCAAGAAAAGACGGACTTAAGCAGGCAAATACAATGTATGCAAAACCCGCTTTCGAAACGTATAAAGAACTTACAAAAAAATTGAAACTCTCAGGCAGACTTCCCGCAATATATTTTGTTTTCAGCAAAAAAGAAAGCCGAAAACTTTTGGAATACTTATCAAAAGAGGGTGAACTTTTGACAACAAGAGAAGAAAAGACAGAAATTGGCAAAATTATAAAAAAATATAAAAATTCGGGCACTTATTTGGGAGAATCCCTTAATGAAAATGCTCTGCTTAACGGTTATGCAATTCATAATGCGGGACTTTTACCGTCTCAGAAAAAATTAGTAGAGGAGCTTTTTCAGAAAAAGTTGGTGAAAGTTGTAATTGCGACAGAAACACTTTCTGCCGGAATAAACATGCCGGCTAAAACTACCGTTATATCTTCACCAAGGAAACCGTCCTCAACTTCAGACGGAGGGCCTGACCATAAAAGGAATCTTTCTGCCAACGAGTTTCATCAAATGGCAGGTCGTGCAGGCAGAAGAGGTATTGATACAGAAGGATTTTGTTATGTACTTGCTTGCAATCCCACTCAAACATTATTTTATGACGGTTTGATTAAACAGCCTTCGAATCCTTTATCAAGCAATTTAGACGTTGATTTTGCGTTTATTGCGAACTATTCGTCCGAATATTTAAACGAAGAAATTCTTAAAAATACTCTCTCTAAGTCTTTGTATGTAAGTGACAGACGAGGCGGAATAAATGAAAACAAGCTTGAATATTTGATGAAAAGATATAGAGTAAGAAAAAATATTATGGATAAATATTACTATATTGATAAAGACGGGAATTTAACTCTAAAAGGACATCTTATTAAAGGCTTAAACGGGTACGAACAAGTGCCTATTATAAATCTAATCAGTGATAAGACTTTAGCTAAATTGGATGAAGTCGAAATAGCGGCAATTATTGGAGGATTGGCAAACATTGAATATGACACGAAAGAAGATCGAAAAGATAATGAGAGCTTTTACTCCTGCAACAGTGTAAATCTTGATTTTTACGATGTTTTGGAAAAAACATATTATGATATCAAGGATTATGAAAAACTTATATCTCCGCTTTATCCCGAGAGGGCATTAGGTATTAACGGAGATACCGTCGGACATATTTACCAATGGGCGGATATGAACGCACACCACGGAAATAGCAGAAGAAATTGGCGTGATATGTATTACGGGAGATTGCGTAATTCTATTCGTGATGAGGGTTCTCTTTTCAAGGAAATAGCTTCAACAATTGATTTGATGAAGCAGCTAGCAGACGTTGCAAAGATAGGGGAAGAATATTCAAAATCCGAAAACGATAAGGAATACTATCGTACTTTGGCAGAAAAACTCAATGCGGGAATAGATTTGCTTCAAAGAGAACCCGTAGAGGAAGATAGTGTATAACATTAAAAATGAGAAGAAATTCCCGTTGTTGTAAATTTATATGCTTCAAATGTTGAGGAAAAGTAGTCGGGATGCAAACCGGCTTTTTCTTTTAGTGAATTTAAAAACACTTCTCTGTTTGGTAACTGTTCCCATACTTCCGGTAAATATACCGCACGGTTTTGTTTGTCTACAATTATAATTCCATAAGGATATATTTTACCAAGCAAATCTCGTTCGTCTTTAAATTGAATTTTTTCTATAGAAGAGAGAATTGAAACTTTTATTTCAAGATAAGGAAGTTCTCTTTCTGTCAGTTG
>JAEEXX010000078.1 GCA_016287985.1 Candidatus Gastranaerophilales bacterium | reverse complement strand
TCCTGTATCAACTTTTTCGCCGGCTGCCATATCTTCAGCAATACCTTTCATTAGCTGTCGTGCAAAATCATAAAGCTCTTCGTGAAAAGCTGTTTTACATTGTTTATAGGCTTTTCGCCTTTCACCCCAATCGCCTTTTTCTTTCCAATCCATTAATGTTTTGCGACTAAGGTTTAATTCATTTGCAATTGCTTCAAGTCCTTTATTGCTGTAAATATAAAGTCTTTCTGCCTCATTGTATAAGTGTTGTTTACTATTCAAGTTCTGACTCCAAATTCTTTATTTTTGTATCAAGTGCTTTTATATCTTCTTGAATCTCTTGTAATCTCTGCATGCTGATTAAAGCCTTTTCCACATCTAATTTAGATATGTCTTCGTAAGGGTTAAGCAAAGAACGAATTAATATTACTAACCCTGAAGCTTCCGTATTTTTTGTACGGAAGCTTTTTTTTGCCTCCGCAAGCATTCCTTTGAACTGTAGCTTTTCAGGATTCATTTACGAGACCTCCCGTTTTAAAATCGGACACCATAAATTGTTGTCAATTTTACTTTCTATCCTTGACAAAAGTGCTGCGTGGTATTGGTTAGTTTCAAGTAAGTCTTTTAAGATTTCAAAATTGTTCTGAATAATCTTTTCAAAGGCTTTAACCTGAGATTGATGATAGATGTACCAAATTGCGAAAATTAATGCAGGGAAACCTACATTTTCCACAAAAGGCGATAATTGTTCTAAAAATTCCATATAGTTATATTCCTTTATTTTGTAGTCCTTGAAAGAAATGGGGAGCTTGCTTTTCAGCAAGCACCCACAAGAGAGTAGGGGATAGGTAGAATAGAGAGAAAGGGTATGTATATATGATTGAGTTTTTATGAAAAACGATTCACATCATCAGTCTAACTTTAATCGGGTTGCATATTCAAAAGTAAAACTTCATGTATTTTTTCCATGAAAAATTACATTTGAGAATGTAAACTGTCCGAGTCTATACTCAAATATAATGTTTTAAATTTTTATTTACCCTAACCCAAAAAGGAGTTATTAATGAAATTTTACGAGGTTTTTAAAGCCGGAGTATATCCTCAAGGCAAATTTACCAAAAAAGAAATTGCAGAAATTGCTAAAAATTACGATCCCAAATTCTGCGAAGCACCAATTACTATCGACCATCAACAAAGCGGCCCTGCTTTTGGTTGGGTTGATTCAGTTAAGGCAGACGGAGAAAAACTGAAAGTGGCTTTTAAAGATGTTCCTCAAGAGTTTGAACAAGCCGTTAATGACGGCAAATACAAAAAGGTTTCCGTTGAATTATACAGAAATCTTGAAGGCAAAGGAGCATATTTAAAAGCTGTTTCATTCTTAGGTGCTGCCACACCTCAAGTTAAAGGACTTGAACAAATCAAATTTATGGAATCAGAATCTGATACATACGAATTTGAAGAAGAAGAAAAGAAACCTGAAGAAACGACAGAAGATGTCGAACAATTCTCTCAAGAAGAGATTGATGGTTTAAAAAAACAAGTTGAGGACTTAGAATCACAGCTTGCAAAGTTTAAAGAAACTAACAAAAAAACTGAAACAATTAAGTCCTTAAAAGAAAAAATCTCAGCTTTAACATCTGAAGTTGCAACTTTCAAAGAAAAAGCCGAGGGTAAAGAAGCAATTGAACAGGAATTAAACAACATTAAAACTGCAATTAAAAATCGTGAATTTAACGAGTTTATCGATAAACAAATCGATAAAGGAACTTTAATCCCTGCAAATAAAGATGTTGTATTATCTGTCCTCAAAGAATTAGACAATATTAAAAAGTTTGGCGAAGAATCACAAATCGTTAACGATTTTAAATCTTTTATTGAATCTCTGCCGAATCAAATCACTTACAAAGAAATTGCTACCAAACAGGCACAAGCGGACAACACAAAAGAAGTTGAGCAATTCGCTAATGCCGATGAAGAAAGTCTTGAGATTTTCAAGGAAGCAAAGGCTCTTGCTCAAAAAGAGAACATCGGATTTAAAGATGCTCTCCTGAAATTAAACATATAATTACCCCCCTAACAAAATAAAGGAGTTTACTAAATGGGAAGACTTGAAGAACTGCGTATAAACGCATACCTCTCGGAAGTGGCTCGTGGCTATCACAATAATTCATTTGTTGCTGATGTGCTATTCCCGACAATATATTCCGAGAAAGAAAAAATTGACATCTTTGAATTTAACAAAGAAGCTTTCAATATTTACGATACTGAAAGAGCAATTCGTGCAAATTCAAATGTTGTTTCACCGCAAGGTTTCAAAAAACATACAACTACACTTAAAGAACACGATTTGTCTTATCCTATCGACTATCGTGAAGAACAGGAAGCCGAAAAAGTTAAACTGCAACTTCACGCAACAAATGTTGTAACTGAAGGTCTGCACTTACAACTTGAAAAAGAATGTGCTGACTTGGTTCAGAACCCTGCAAATTATGAAACAGGAAGTAAAATTGCACTCTCCGGCACATCTTGTTTTACACATAAGGACTCAGATCCGCAAGGTGTTATTGATGATGCAAAAGATGCCGTTTCTAAAAAAATCGCACAGGATCCTAACACGATGGTTATCGGTCAGGATGCTTGGAAAGCACTCAAAAGAAACTTACAATTACGTGGTTTGATTTCTGATTCTAAAACAAAATTAGTCACTCTTGACCTGATTAAAGAAATCTTTGAAATTCAAAACATTGTAATTGGTAAATCCATATTCGTAGATGCAAACGGCAACTTCACAAGAATTTGGAAAGACAACATTGTGCTTGCATATATTCCAAGCCTCGGTGCATCAAGAACTGAATACGATCCTTCATTTGCGTACACAGTCCGTAAAAAAGATGCCCTAAATATTGATGAATACACCAAAGAGGGAAACAAAGTTAAATATATCAGAGCAACTGATATTTATACTCCGTTCCTTGTTGGTGCAGAAGCAGGATACCTAATCTCTAACGTAAGCGGAGGTTCATAATGGCTAAATATAAAGTAAAACACACAACAATTTTACACAACAAAAAGGCTTATGCAGAAGATTCAATAATCGAATTAAAAGAAGAAGACGCAGCAAGACTCGTTGACTTCTTGGAATTGATTCCTGAAACAACTGCAAATAACAAGCAACAAAACAAAAAGAACGAAAACAAAACAGGCGAAAAACAAGACGATAAAGGAGGTCAAGATGGCGAAAAAACTGTATAAACCTCTCTTAATCGATTCCGTAACTGCAAATGAAAACTTGGAACAGTACAGATTTGTAGGTTTTGACGGCAAACATTGTGGTGCCGGTAAAAAAGCATACGGAGTCTGTGATGTTTCAACCGAAAAAGACCAATACGCACCAGTCGGTGTTTTAGGAATATTCCTCGTTGAAGCAGCATCCGCAATTACTGTCGGTGCAAATGTTACTTCCGATGCAAACGGCAAAGCCGTAACTGTTGCAAATGCAGACGAAGTAAACGGCATTGCTTTAGATTCCGCATCTGCTGCCGGAGACATTATTCGCATAATAAGAGGAATATAGTAAATGGTTTTTTATTGTGCGGTCGAAGATATTGAAACACAACTCTCTACTCCTATCCTTATACAGCTCTCTTCTGATGATGAGGGACAAGATGCTATCGACCGTACTGTTGTGGATGAAGCTATCCTATACTCATCTACCCTCATCGATGGGTACTTGAGGGGAAGATATAATCTGCCTCTCAATACCCATTTTCCTTTACTTAGAATCCTCTGTATTGATTTAAGCATTTACAGGCTTTATTCCCGAAGAATGTTTCACGAAATGCCGGAAGTAATTGCAGAAGCATATAAAAATGCCATTGCAACTCTAAGGGATATTCAAAAAGGAATAATATCTCTACAAGCAGAGAGCAGCGATACTCAGGAAACTGCAAGTTTTAATCCTGACGAATATCGCACAAACAAAGATATATTAGACAGGCTGTTCGGGAAACAAAGATTAAGTGAATATTAGAACTATTGAAAACTCTATAATTGAAAACCTGAAAACAAACTTTCCCGAAGTCCTCGTTTTAGGATTTCCCGACAAGCCATCTGAATTCAGACTGCTCCATCCGACAGGAGCTTTACTCGTTCATTATCAAGGCAGTAATTATACCAACACACAAGCCTTAAGTTATATCTCGCAAGAGAATAAAAAAGAATTCTCAATTACAGTCATTACAAGAAATCTTCGTGCTAATAACGGAGCTTATGAACTGATTGATAAAGTGAAATCCACCTTAAGCGGTTTCAAAATTGATGAGTGTACATCACTCCTACCAACAAAAGATTATTTTATATCCGAAAATGCCGGTATTTGGCAATACGGAATAAACTTTACCCTAATAACTCAAAACATACAAGCAATATAATTTGGAGGATTTATATGCCAGCATCCTTTTTACATGGTGTTGAGACTGTTGAAATCACCAAAGGAGCAAGAACAATTCAAACAGTAAAAACTGCTGTCGTAGGAATTGTCGGAACTGCACCGATTGATGATGTAGAAGCAGCAAATCGAACAATTAACACACCAACCCTTATTCTAAATGAAACCGAAGCTGTTAAATACTTCGGGAAACATAAAAACGGATTTACAATCCCTCAAGCTCTTCAAGCAATTTTCGACCAAGGAGCAGGGATAGCAATTGTAATTAATGTTTTTGATCCCGCAAAACACGAGTCCGTTTCTGATGTCAAAGTTTCTGACATTATCGGTTCTGTTGATGCTACAACAGGCAAAAGAACAGGCATGAAAGCATTTGAAGAATGTTACTCATTATTCGGTTATTATCCGAAAACAATTATTGCTCCTGTTTACTGCGAAGAAGCGACTGTCGTTACAGAGATGAACACCATCTGCAACAAAATTCGTGCAATTGGAATCGTTGATGCACCAGTCGGTGCAACTGTCCATGATGTAATAACAGGTCGTGGGCCGCAAGGAACAATTAATTTTAATACATCTTCAGAACGCATTATTTTATGCTATCCGCACCTGAAAGTATATGATGCCGAATCTGATTCTATCAAACTGCAACCTTACTCTCAAAGACTTGCCGGAGTAATCGCAGCAAAAGATGTCGACAGAGGTTACCATTGGTCACCATCTAATACTGAAATTCAAGGAATTGTCGGTACGGAAAGACAATTAACTTCTATGATAAACGATCCCTCATCTGAAGTTAACACTCTGAACGAAGCCGGAATTGTAACTGTTTTTAATTCCTACGGCTCAGGTTTTAGAACTTGGGGAAACCGTTCGGCAGCCTACCCGTCATCAACTCATCCGACTAATTTTATAAACGTAAGAAGAACAGCAGACATTCTTCACGAATCTGTTGAATATTCAATGTTGCAATTCCTCGATTACCCGATAGATGACGGCTTAATCGATTCTATTTGTGAAACTGTAAATCAGTTTATTCGTTCACTTATAGGTCGTGGTGCATTAATTGACGGCAAATGTAGTTATAAC
This sequence comes from Candidatus Gastranaerophilales bacterium, assembly GCA_016287985.1. Classification (GTDB taxonomy): domain Bacteria; phylum Cyanobacteriota; class Vampirovibrionia; order Gastranaerophilales; family Gastranaerophilaceae; genus CAG-196. The sequence goes on along the minus strand of JAEEXX010000078.1, from coordinate 2,665 downwards.
GAAGATAAAAACTCAGCGACTGAAATCGCAAACGGACATTTGCTTTTTGATATTGAATTTATGCCTCCGACTCCGGCTGAAAGAATAACTTTTGAATCATACATAGATATCGAATTACTGAAGTCTTTGGGAGCATCTTAATGTACGCAATAATCAATGAACTTGAACAATTGGAAGTCAGAACAGAATCAACTGATGCTTGTTACACCTGCAAAAACATAAACAAATGTCCGCTGTTACAAGCTATCAGCAAAGAATACGTTATTATGCATTACTCCGACATCGAAGTCAAAGAGTGTGCCTTGTTTAAAAAATAAAAAAAGGAATTTACCCCTATGTCTAACAAAATCGAAATAAACAAATTAACAAACGCAAACATTTACATGAACGGCAACAATTTACTCGGTCGTGCAGAAGAAGTTGACCTCCCACAAATCAAGCATAAAATGGCTGAACATAAAGCACTTGGTATGGTTGGCTCGGCAGAGTTTTTTGCCGGCATTGATAAACTTGAATGCAAAATTAAATGGAATGCTCTTTACCCGAATGTGTTAAAGGCTTGTGCATCACCATTTAGCTCCGTAATGATTCAAGTCAGAGCATCTTTGGAAACCTACAACGGAACAGGAAGAACAGAGGAAGTTCCTGCTGTCGCTTTCCTTACCGGCACGTTTAAAGAATTTCCGATGGGTAATATAAAACCACAGGATAATGCTGAATATGAAACACAAATGTCCGTTACTTATGCAAAATTAGTCGTTAACAGACAGGACATTTTTGAAATTGATGTACTGCAAAATATTTACAAAGTCGGTGGCATCGATATGTTAGCAAACTTTAAGCGAAATATAGGTGCATAATGGAAAACCCCGTTTTAAAACAAAAAAATCTCAAAAGAAAAATTACTGATGAGATTGCTACTCGTAAACGTGCTTTAAATTTTTATACTCTTGCCAATATTCTGCCTGATCCTGATATTGTTTTAAAAAAGCAGGGAAAAGACATTACTATTTACAAAGAGTTACTTTGTGATTCGCACGTTTTTGCTTGCATACAGTCTCGCAAATCAGGTGTTTTATCTCTTGAATGGGACATTAACAGAGGACTTGATAAGGACGAAAACGCTGAAGAAATAGAAAAATTACTCAAAAAATTAGATATTCATAAATTAATATCTGATATTTTGGATGCCACTTCATTTGGCTTTCAGCCTCTTGAGATTATGTGGAAGCGAGATAAAAGCGGACACGTTTTACCTGAAAGAGTTGTTGCAAAACCTCCTGAATGGTTTTGTTTTGATGATGATAATAATCTCAAATTCAGAACTAAAGAGAATTATTATGGAGAATTACTGCCGGATAAAAAGTTTTTATTAGTGCAGAATAATCCGACATATAACAATCCGTATGGCGAACGTACACTTTCACGTGTTTTTTGGAATGTAACTTTCAAAAAAGGTGGGATGAAGTTTTGGGTAATATTTACCGAAAAATACGGAATGCCGCACCTTATAGGAAAACATCCGAGAGGAGCAACAAAAGCTGAGACGGATTCTCTTGCAGATATGTTGGAAGAAATGGTTCAGGATGCTATTGCCGTTATTCCTGACGATTCTTCCGTTGAGATTAAAGAAGCAAGCAAATCATCATCAGCCGAGATTTATGAAAAATTAATCGATAAAATGAATTCAGAAATATCAAAAGCTATTCTCGGACAAACTTTAACAACTGAAGTCGGTGCAACAGGAAGTTACGCAGCAGCAAACACCCACATGCAAGTCCGTCAGGACATTATTGATTCAGATAAAAAACTTGTTGAATCCGTAATTAATCAACTTATAACTTGGATTTATGAAATAAACTTTCCAAATTCAGAGATTCCCGTTTTTGAATTGTATGCACCTGAAGATGTGGATTTGACTCTTGCACAACGAGATAAAATACTTTCGGATACCGGGGTTAAATTTACAAAGGAATATTTTATAAAAGCATACGGATTGGAGGAAGAAGATTTTGATATTAGAGAAGATATTATCCCTCCTCAAGTCCCTAATTTTAAAGAATTTAAAGAGCAAGAAGAAACAGCTCCGCTTGGTCAACAACAGCTTGAAGATTTGTTTAAATTCCTCTCGGAAAACGAATTAACAAACCAAGCACAAAAGATGCTTTCGCCTTTAATCAGCTTAATTGAAAACTGCGACAGTTTTGAGGAAGCATACGAACTGCTGACGGATAAGAATTTAAAAAGTAAAAAGTTTGAGGAATCACTTCAAAAGGCTCTGTTCTTAAGTGAACTGCAAGGGAGGAGTGACGGACTCAATGGGTAAACAACTGACTTTTTTTGATATATTTTCAGGCATCGGTGGTTTTAGAATCGGACTTGAACGTGCCGGTTTTAAAAGCATCGGATACTGTGATAATTACAAACAGGCTAATATGCTTTATAAAGCATATTTTAAAAATGAAGAGGAGTTATTTTTTGAAGATGTCACAGAAATCAACACCGCAGACCTCCCCGACTTCGATATCCTATGTGCAGGATTTCCTTGTCAGTCTTTTAGCATTGCAGGAAAAAGACGTGGATTTGAAGACACAAGAGGCACAATGTTTTTTGAAGTCGCACGGATTCTCAAAGACAAAAAACCCAAATATTTTATTCTCGAAAA
>JAEEXX010000077.1 GCA_016287985.1 Candidatus Gastranaerophilales bacterium | reverse complement strand
TGAGCAGGGATTTCAAAACGCAATAGCCGGCGCAAGCGAAGCCGTGGTAGTCACCACTCCGGAAATGTCTGCAATACGTGATGCTGACAGAATTATAGGATTGTTAAACACAAAGGAAGAAATCACAAGTACAAGACTCCTTCTCAACAGAGTTAGACCAAATTTAATCAGAAATAATGAAATGATGAGTGTTGATGATGTAGTAGGTATTTTGGAGATTCCGCTTCTGGGTATTATTCCTGAAGACACAGGTATCATAACATCTACAAATAAAGGTGAACCAATTGTAAATGACGAGTCTTCTCTAGCCGGTCATGCATACAGAAACGTGGCAAAAAGAATTTTGGGAGAGGAAGTTCCTTTTTTGGATTTGGATGAACCGAGAGGATTCATGGCAAAAATAAAAGACGTTTTCGCAAAACTGAAAGCGAGGGTGTAAGATGGGACTTTTAACTGATTTTTATAATACAGTCGCAAAGTTCTTCCGACCGCAAGAAGAAACCGGAGATGAAGCTTCAAAATCAGTTGCTACAAACAGGCTCAAATTGGTTTTGATGCAGGACAGAACAAATCTTACTCCAAAAATCCTCGAACAAATGCGTGGAGAACTTGTTGATTTGCTTTCTAAATATCTTGAGATGGATAAAGAACTTCTCGAACTTAATTTTGAGCAAGAAGGAGACCAGGTTGCTTTGATGCTTTCAATTCCTGTCATTAGAGCTAAAGATGAAGAAGAAATTGAGAAAGCAATTGCAGAATCTAATAAATCTCAAGAATCTGACACTGAAGAAGAAGTAATCGAGGATGTTGATGAAAATTCTGAGGAATGTGAAGATGAAAATAAAGATTCCGGAGCGACAGAGGAGATTTTATCCGAGACAAATGAAGAAGATTTGAGAACAGACGAAGTTCAAAATATTTCAGAAGAGATAAAAGAAAGCCCGGAAGACGTTACTGTTTAAAAATTAAATTGAAGCCCCCGCAAATGCGGGGGCTTCAATTACAATTCTTTGATCTAATACTTATATCAGATTCAGTGCCATGCTCGGCTGCTGGTTTGCTGTTGCAAGCAGTGTTGCTGCTGATTGTTGCAGTATTTGATATTTAATATAATTTGATGATTCAGTTGCGACATCAGCATCTTTAATAGATGAATTCGCTGATACAATATTCTCTTTTTGTACGCTTATTGCATCTACCGCCGATTCAACACGGTTCATATATGCACCAATTAAAGCTGTTCTGTCAGACACGTTTTCAATTGCGTCATCTATAAAGTATAAGAATTCACGAGCTGTGTTATCATCTGTATAAACAGCATCACAAATTGCGGTAATACAAGATAATGTACCGTCTGCATAGTCAGAAGCATTCAACGCACTATATTTTGTAGAATAGTCATATATACCTGCCGGTGCACCTGTAATTCTTGACTTCAATGCATCTGTATTTTCTGCTGTATTTGTTCTTGTATACCAAGTATTTCCGCCGGAAGAATGAGTATTATTAGCTACCAGCAATGCTGTACATTTTGCTGATTCAAACAACGTATATTTTAAGTTTATGACGTTAGATTGCCCTGCATCATTACTTACCTGTAAGTTAATACCTGTCTGAGAAGTCACTGCAATGCTTGTTCCGTCTAAAAGTTGAATACCGTTAAAGTCAATAACTTCGCACAAACGGTTAATTTCAAGCATTCTTTGTTCAACCTCAGTTCTGATTGCTCTCATTGAAGAAGTCCCATAAGTTCCGTTTGCTGCTTGCTCCGTCAAATCTCTGATACGCTGCAGGTAACTGTCAACTATACCTAAAACTCCTTCTGCAGTATCAAGTAATGACAAACCCATAGAAGCATTTGATTCTGCTACATCATATCCGGAAATCTGAGCTTCCATCAATGTTGAAACCGCAGAACCTGCTGCATCATCTTTACCGGAATTTATTCTAAATCCGGTTGTCAATCTTTCCATAGCCGTATTCATACCTGTAGTTGCACGAGAAAGACTTCTCTGCGCCGTCAATGACGCTAAATTCGTGTTAATTGTAATCGAAGCCATAATTAATCTCCTTTTCTTTAATTTTTATTTTTTGATGTATATTTAATTTTTATGATAAGCAGACAAGCAATCCCCCCTGTAAAAGCAAGTAGCACAAATTATCTGCACATCTGTGCGGATAAATTTCCTATCTTGACTTATTTAGGGGTAATTTATATCTTTACATTAACATAATATATGCTATCTTCACTTTTTATAATTCTAAATAAGTTTGAAATATCTACAACTTTAGTTTAAAAATTACGCTCAATATAAATGCGATAATCCACTTATATATTTAATACATTAAACAGTAACACTTCCATGTTATAATCAATTAGTATCGGAGGATTTAATATGTTCAGTACTGAAATTCAATATGAAGTTATAACTTTTTCAATCGGTGATACTAAAGCAGGTACTAAAATGGGGAAACTGCAGCTAAAAGATACGGAACACGATGAGGTTTTGAATTGTATACTTTGGGAAGAAGCACTTAACAGAATGGATGCCAAATTATTTCGTTCGGGAAATATTTTGAGAATCGTATCAGGAACTTTTAATGAAAAATTTAATAATTGTCTTATAAACTCACTTGAACTGATAAAAGAAGCCAAAACGGGTTTAAATGAAAGAGAAAGAGAAGAAGTATACAAAGAACTGGAAGAATATATCAATAAAATTAAAGATGAAAAACTGAGAAATTTTGTTTCGGATATTTACACAGAAAATAAAGAACAACTTCTTATTACACCAGGAGCAAAATTAATGCACCACAATTACATTGGAGGTTTAATCGTGCATATTTTAGAATGTCTTAAATATGCAGATGTTAATATGGAAGCATTCTTTCAAAGGGTTAATAGAGATGAAGTCTATGCCGCATGTCTGCTGCACGACATTGGTAAGGTTTTTGAATATACCGTAGATTTAGAATCAGGTTTGATTGATTATAATGAAGATTTTAAAAAAGAATGGATTACGCATTCGCAGTACGGATTTTCAATCTGTATGACTGCAGGATTTAAACGCGTAGCAAGAATGATAGCAGCGCATCATGCCAGGGCTGATTGGGGCGCTATTATAGACCTAAACGAAAAAGATTTGGAACCTATTTTGTATTTAATTCATCACATTGATGATTTATCTGCAAAATTTGGCAAAACGAATGTTGCAATGCTGGGATAGTAGTCAGTAAAAGGACACGCATTAGAACTAACAAGTACTCTTTACGTAAGAGTCTGTTTAATCTATACTCGTCCTATAGAGGTATGTATTATGAAAGACATGTTAGATAAAATCGTTCAGATTGAGAAAAAATATATAGAACTCGGGCAGACACTTTCCGACCCTGCCGTAATTCAGGACTATAACAGGTTTAGAGATTTATCTAAACAAAGAAAATCCATGGAAGAAACTGTAAACCTTTATTACGAATGGAAAAAAGCCGTTGATGCAATAGAAGATGCTAAGCAGATGATTCACGAAGAGAAAGATGAGGAAATGAAGGCATTTTTGAAGGCGGAAATGGAAGAAAATGAGGCAAAACTCCCTGAATTTGAAGAAAAGATGAAAATACTTCTTCTTCCTCGAGACCCGATGGACGATAAAGATATTATGCTTGAAATCCGCGGCGGTGCAGGCGGTGATGAGGCAAATATTTTTGCAGGCGACTTAACCAGAATGTATCTTAAATATGCCGATAAAATGGGTTGGCAGACTCAGATTCTTTCCAAAACCGAATGTGAAGCAGGCGGATATTCCGAAATCATTATTTCTATTAAAGGTGATGCTGTTTATTCAAGATTAAAGTATGAATCCGGCGTTCACAGAGTTCAACGTGTTCCTGAAACCGAATCTCAAGGCAGAGTTCACACTTCAACAGCAACAGTTGCAGTCATGCCGGAAGTCGATGATGTTGAAATCGAAATTCGTCCCGAAGATATAGAAATGTCTACCGCTCGTTCAGGCGGAGCAGGCGGACAGAACGTAAATAAGGTTGAAACAGCCGCAAGATTGTTCCACAAACCGACTGGGATAATGATTTTTTGCACAGAAGAACGTTCCCAACTTCAAAATAAAGAACGTGCTATGCAAATCTTACGTTCAAAATTGTATGATTTGGAAGTTCAAAAACAAATGCAGGAAATAACTGACCTTCGCCGTTCTCAAGTCGGAACAGGTGACAGGTCTGAGCGTATAAGAACATATAATTTCCCCCAAGGACGTTTAACAGACCATAGAATCGGGCAAAATCTTAATGTTTGGACAGTAATTGACGGTGATTTAGACGAACTTATTAATCTCCTTATGGAATACGACCAAAAACTGAAACTCGAAAAACTTGCAGAAGTAAATTAGCAAAAAATATTTTTACGGATTTTAAATATAATAGAGACAGTATTTCAAGGAGTATAAAATGCAAGTACAAGCAATCAATAGCAGCTATAATTTACCAAAATTTGGGGCAAAAATACATATTGAAAAATCTTCCGTAAACGAAGTAGGCTGCGCAATCGACAATTGTGGAGCAAGAGAAGGTTTAAACAGAACTTTGGACAAATTGAAAAAATATCATGAAAAAGCGATTATATCGCTTGGAGTAAAATATTTGGAAGATGCTGACACAAGAGTTTTATATGCCAAGAATAATCAAACCGATGTTGAAATGTTTGAAGAATTTCCGTCTGATGCCGGAGACACTTTAAAAGCTGATATTGTATACCGATTATTATCAGACTTGGTTGATACCAAATTACCATGCCATGATATGTTTTGGGAAAGTGATGTATACGGAAAAGAAGAAATGCCAAACATATCAAAAGGAGATACAAGTAAATCACCAATTCTTCATAGAATTTTTTACTAAATTTATAAAGGGAATAAAATGCGAATCCAACAAATTAACAACAATAATACTAATTTTGGTAATCTAAAGGGTATAGAAGGTAATAAATATTTTCATACAAATAGCGGGAAATATTTATGTGCAATGGATGCTATTTTAAATTCCAATGCAATAGTTGATTCTTTAGGTAGGAAATATAATTTCTTAGCTAAACTCGAAGGTTCAAAAAAGGGTTATAAGTTAAGTTTAATTCCCGAGCCAGAAACAAATATTAGCAAAAATAAAAAACCTTCGTGGGTCGAACGTATTATGAATTTCTTCCACCGGAAAAAAGAAGATTCTAATCACGAATTTACCGGAAAAATAAATGGGCTCAAAAGAGAAGAACATCTTAATTTGCCTAATTTGCCAAAGGGAATTCTTGTATGTGATATTTCAGGTAAATCAGAACAAGATACTTTCGCCAAATTTATCAAAAGTGTGAAAATGATCAGCACAGACTTTTTTGATTCTGAATTAAAAGAAAAAACGAAAACTCGAAATCCGTTAAGACGAAGTAAAAAATAGATGCACGCTTGTTTATTTAATCCTTATTTATACTAAAATACACATCTTTTAAGCGTTTTTTGCTTATGTGAGTGTATAGTTGTGTTGTGGAAACGTCGCTATGCCCTAAAAGTTCCTGAACGACTCTCAAATCCGCACCATTTTCAAGCAGGTGGGTCGCAAAGCTGTGTCTTAAGGTATGGGGCGAAATACTTTTATGAATAAGCTTTCCCCTTTCATGAATAAGTGTATAAATATCCTGTCTATTTAAAATTCTTCCTGAATCAAAAATCAAGAGTCGTTTTGTGTTAAGATTATATTTTTTTAAAACGAAATCTCTTTCGGGAAAATATGCGTTAAGCCTTTCTAAAGCTTTCTCTCCCATAGGAATGATTCTTTCTTTTGAACCTTTACCAAAACAGCGAATATATTTTGAAGCCATGTCAATGTCTGTTAAATTAAGATTTACAAGCTCAGAAACACGTAAACCGCAGCTATATAAAAGCTCTATTATTAAACTTTGAACCGGAGTTAAATCAGAATGGAGCATTTCTTCAATCTCGTTCAAAGAAATTACTTTGGGAAGTCTTTGAGGGACTTTTGGCTGTTCAAGAGTTGATGCCGGATTTTTTTCTATAATATTCATAGAATAAGTCCACTTAAAAAAGTTTCTTAAAGAAGCAATTTTTCTGATTATACTTGTCGGTGCCAACCCCCGTTCTTTTAAATGTCTGATAAATGATGATAGATTTTGTCTGTCAACTTCTTTCAAAAAACAATTTGAGAAATCGGCAAACTCATACAAGTCTCTCCTGTATGAATCAATTGTATTTTGAGAAAGACCTTTTTCCATCTCTATATATTCAAGATATTGAGAAATTTCTTCGTACATAAATTAGAGCTTCAAATATGCTTCTCTTATTATATAATCTTCCAGCGTCTTTTTGTCAGAAGATGACAGTTTTACGTCGTTTTGAAGAATACAAAACGTATATTCATTACCTTTCTTGGTTTTTAAATATCCTGCAAGAGAGCTTATATCGGCCAAAGTCCCGGTTTTTGCTCTCAGATTATCTTTTAAAGGAAGCATCCTTTGATTTAAAGTACCTTCTCCTGGTTTCGGCAGATATTCCATCGCAGGAAGTTCTTTAAATCTGTACAAGTATTCTGAAACAAAATCCGCAGTTACGAGGTTATTTTTAGATACGCCGCTTCCGTCAGTAATTCTTATTACGGAGCTATCAAGATTGTTTTTTGAACAAAAATCATTAAACATCTTTATTGCGCTTTTATCAGATCCAGCTTCACCGGTATATTTACCACCAGCGAGTTTAAATACTGTTTCAGCAGCCATATTGTTGCTTGAATGAAGTATATCTTTCACCGCAACAGATAAATCTCTTTCAATACTGTTTACCAATACATCCGACGAACTGTATTTTTTTACCGCAAACGGATTTTTCAGGTAAACTTTATTTTCCCCCAATGCTCTTGTAAGCTCTATTTCAAAATAACGCTTGATATTGTTTGACGGAATATAAACCGTAGTTTGTCTCGCAACCGTTCCTTTTAATGAAATCACATTTTCAGCAATCATTGATTCTCTTTTAACATCAAGCGACGTTTTATTTGACGTAGTTACATTATTCATAAATACAAGCGGGTATTTGCTGGGATTTACGATTTGTGCGAATTTACCGTTTTCTGATGGTATTATGTTCAGCTTTATAAGATTTTTATCCAAATTATATGCTCCAAACCTCGGCATTAATTTATTCATATCGTCATCCCACTGCCAGCCTTCACCCCAAACTTTTGAATCCAAAATACTATCATCTATATAAATATTTTTAGTATCAATTTTTACAGCTTTAGTTAGGTTTTTTAAATCACTGTATCTTAAGTAAGGGTCGCCGGAAAGTTTCAGCAAATACGAATCTTCACCCCTGGTATAAAGTTCGGTATTAAATTTATAATCTTCACCCAGTGTTTGAACCGCAGCAGGTATTGTCAAAACTTTTTGAACAGATGCCGGATTCATCATTATTTTATCATTCAGAGTAAATACCACCTTCCCGCTTTTGGAATCCCTTATAGATATAGCAATCGAATCTTTATTTATACCTGAATCTCTGATTATGTCAGCAAATTCACTCTTAACCGTTTTTGCTTGTACTGAAACAGTAAGAAATATAACCGACAAAAAAGATAACAATAATTTTTTCATTTTTTTATCACCTCGTAAGAATTTTTGATATCGTTTAAAACAGTACACTTATCCCGAAAATCATACATTTCAAATAAATCAATTTCGGCATATATTCCGCCTTCATCTTTATTAATTTCAGATAATATATCCCCTTTGTAGTCTATAATCATTGAGTGACCAAGATTTCTTTCGCCATTTTTAAGAATTCCTGTTTGAGTCAAAGCTACAAAATACGTTTGATTTTCCACTGCTCGAGATGTTGTCATGCTATCCCACGGAATTTCTTTGTTTGCCCCCCAGGCAGCCATATTAACTAGAATATCCGCACCGGCTTTTCTGTATGCCCTGTATATTTCCGGAAATCTTATATCATAACAAATTGTAAGACCGATTTTAATACCATCAAGTTTAACTAAAACAGGATTTAAACCGGCTGTTATTACATCACCTTCATTACAACCATAATAGGAAAACAGATGATTCTTGTCATAAAAGCAGACAATGTCACCGTTACGGTTTATAACAGGACAAGAATTGTAATATTTATT
>JAEEXX010000076.1 GCA_016287985.1 Candidatus Gastranaerophilales bacterium | reverse complement strand
GATGAAAAGAAAAGGGCTTCATTATTGTTCCGTATTTGAGGGTAAGTTTTATATTTTCATCTGATGCAAATCCTTTGTGGAATTTTGTCACGGGAGTCGGACAGTTGGGACATTCCAGGCAGCAAAAGTTTGAGAGTTCGATTCCTGTTATTTTCGGCATATCGGGATGAAGTAATTTCATTAAGAAAAACTGTAAAAACTTTTTTAATTTTGCAAAATAGGCGCGATTATAATATTTAATTATTGGCATTTTTTTTAAAAAATACATCATAATACGGTGTTTTAAAAAATGTTCCATATATTCTCCCCTTTTAATTTACTTTACTGCTTTCCATAAGATATACATTTCATCGTCTTTATTGACACTTTCATAATCAACATCTTTAAATCCGACTTTGGAAAGCAGAGTTTGCAATTCGCAAACATCAAACCATTGTTCCCACGGAGGCATTTCTAAGTTGCCTTTGTATTTTATATTTTTATCAAGAATAAATAAACTTCCGCCTGATTTTGTAATTCTGTACATTTCACGCAAAGCATTTTCTATGTCCAAAGTATGCTCTAGTGCCTCAATGGTCATAACAATATCAAAAGAATTGTCCTTATAGGGCGAATTCAAGAGTGAACCGCAATTCTTTACAACATATTCAGGAACTTTTTCCAGTATTTCGTTGCTGATATCACAGCCGTATAGTTTGAATTGCGGATATTTATTGTGAATATTTTTCAAAAATCTTCCTAAACCGCAACCCAAGTCTAATAATAAAATTTCTTTATCTTTATAAATGTTCAAATTTTTAGATATACTTTGCCATCTTTCATCTTTTTCGGAAATGACATCTTCTAAAGCATACGTTCCATTTGCATTTAGCATTTTTGTATCGGTAGTATTAGAGAAATGCGTTGCAATTTTTAGTTGCAGTGCATCCAAAAAATATTTACTTGCCCATGAGATTTCTGCTTGAGGAATATATGAGGCTTTTTTTCCATAACTTCCAAGCCAGCCTCCGTTTTGCGTTTGAAGTGAGCAGGCATAATCAAAGGTTTTGTCTGCTCTAATTTTTTCTCCAAGTTTATACCAACAGATTGCAAACTGGAATAAACCGGTTGAACATGTCCAATCAACATTTTTGTAAGCGGGAATAAATCCGTTTTTCTTTTGGATTCTAGCTACATTATCTATAGCTTCTTTTGCAATTTCATTTTCACCCAAATCTATCAATGCTTCTATCATATAGGCATAAAAATGTGACAAAGTATGAAAATCTACCAATTTATCTCTAAATTTGGATATATAATATTTTAATGCTGATTCGGCACATTCTCTGTATTTGTTGTCATTAAACAATTCGCTGATTTCAATTAAAGGTTTTAAGCAATATAAATGAATTAATTCTGTCGTAACACCTTCATACCAATATCTCTTTGAAGCAGTTTTAAGATTCCCGTTTTCTTCTTGCATTGATATAATATAGTCACCCCCTTTTGTTATGGCCGTTTTGAGTTTAGCTGAAGGGTTAATTTTGTAAACAGAAATGAGTCCTTTTAAAATTTGCCCTGTATCAAAGGTATAGGGATCAGTATCAGTGTAATCAAACCAAGAACCATCCTCATGTTGAATAGATAAGAGCCAATTTGCCCACGCAAAAGCTTTTTCACGGAATCCCCAATTGATAAGAGTCGGAATAAAATATCCGGTGACTTCCGGATAAGCAATATCATTAAACCTGTCGGACATATCATATTGCGGCCTAATACCTTTATTAGGAACAGAATTTTTTTCTATCCAACCCCTATTTCGTTTATATGTTTCCAATAAATCAATATTTCTATTAAATGCAAACTTTTCTTTAATCATTTTTAATTGATTGTAATGATTAATTTTCTTGTCTATTTTTTTTAGAATAATACTTTTTAACGAATAATAAACCACTATATATTCCTCATTTTTTCATATATCGATTCAGCTCTTTTCTGCCATGAATTTTCATTTGCATATTGCCATAATTTATCTTTAAGAGAATTTTCTTTACTTAATCTAATTGCAGTTGACAAATTTTTGATAAATTCGTCATCATTTTCAGACATCAAAACCCCATCATAGCCTCTGCATTCAAATCTCTCGTACAAACTATAGGCTTTTTAAGAGCCATATATTCAAAAAGTTTAACCGGTGAAGTCGCTTTTGCAATTTTTCCTTTTTGAAACGGAATGATACAACAATTAAAAAATTGGGCATAATTTGGTAACTCTTCATATTCTTTTCTGCCAAGAACGTACACATTGTTATACATTTTAAGTTTTTGAGATGATAACTGAGAGTCCTTGCCAATGAAAACAAAGTTATAATCCGGACATGATTCAGCAGCCTTGGCAAGCAGGTCATAATCGAGCCAACGTGATATTACACCATAATATCCTACAATCGGTTTTTTTTGTTCAACAATCGGCTTAATATCATTTGGTATTAAATCTGAAATTTTTGCAAAATCATCCGGACAGACTCCGTTTTTTGCAATTACTATTTTTTCTTTCGTGAATCTTGTTTTTATGTCATTATAAAGCTTATCTGCAGATACTATAACTAAATCAGGTTTTATTTTCTCCAGATTTTTATACACCTTCCTGGGTTTTTTTGTATTACATATTTTGTTTGAAAATTCATCTATGTAGTCATATATAATTTTATAGCCGTAACTTTTAATCTTTTTTAAAAATTTTACATCCCGGTATTCATTTATTGAATCTATATAGTAAACTATATTTTTTTTAGGACATTTTACAAAGCAAAGTTTTGGACACAATAAAATTTTATCGTTGTGCCACTTAAAATTCATAATCATACTGCTCTTATACAATACAACGTCAAAATGCTGTGCAAGTTGTTCTGCTATGTGCTGCGGTCGTTGTTTAAAAGAAGCCACCCAAGGAATGGTATCCATTATTAATATATTCTTAAATTCCGAATTTTTAATTATATCAATACATTGAAAACACAAAATTTTATCTGAAAGATAACCATAAATTTTTCTGCACCAACTCGGATATAAAAACTTTCTAAAAAATATCTTCATAATTCACCAAGACCGTATCCTATATTTCTAATATACTATAAAAGTTTGTTTTGTATAATTAGATATAGACAGTATGAATTTGCACAATTACAAGGATTTGATTAAAACAGACACTTATAAAAAAATTACTAAAGTTGAACAAAAATTGCAAAATAAAAAATTCATATTGTATTTGCTCCTGTTTAGTGATTCAATTCTATTTGTGCAGTAAGCATTTTGTTGTTCAGAGCATACCCCTGAGTTAAATACTTTTTTAAAACATCTGTTGCCCATTTACGGAATTTTGTAGCAGTTTTAGACTTGATTCTATAACCTACTGATAAAATCATATCCAAATTATAATGAGTAATACTTCTGGAAACCGTTCTCTTGCCTTCTTTACGAACTATTAAGAAATCCTTAATAGTTCAATTTTGCTTCAACACCTCTTCGTAATAAATATTTTTTATTTAAAAATTTTTTTACTCGTGTACCTAAATTTGTACCTTTTGCTGTAAAAGAACAGTCGGTTTGAGAAGAAAGAACAGCGGATTTTGAGAATGTGGAATCATAACCCACGAGCAAAATATTTATGCTAAAATTGTTATATGGAAAGAGTTTCAGAACAACAAATTTTATCTAAAGAAAAATATCTAATTTCAAAGAATGTATATGACAATTTTGTTGCTGTTCATAAATCTTTAAATTTATTAGAACCAACTCCGCAAGATTGAATAGGTGAAACAGTAGAAGATGCCTTTATATATCTTGGAATAAAAGATAAAGGTATAAAAATCAAAACCCCGATTGATGAAATTTTTATTTACAAAAATCACATTGAACATTTAGTCAATGACAATGACCCACATAGAAAAAGACATTTAAACCGAGCTATTAGAACAATGCAAATGCCTAATATTATTGTAAAAACCGGAGTTTATAACTACTATATCAAATTATTTGTTGATAATGACAACGTAAAACCATATTTACAGGTTGTAAAAGTCAAATCAGACGGAAGTTTCTATGTAACCAACCATAAATTAAACAAAAAACAAGCAGATAAAATCATATTAGAAGGACAAGTCCTTTATGACTTGTCCAGCTTATCAGATACATAAAGTACCGACACTATTATTATAACACATGTTTAGATAATCTCAATATTGAATTGTAACAAAATTGTAATATTTGCAAAAAAAAAGCAATTTTTTAGTTTCCCATGTTTTAACTTATTTAGAAGTTGCAGAAAATTTATGAAAGGTAAAGATATGTATTTATCCCAAGTTAATTATCAACCAAGAATTATGCAAAACAAATCGTTAAGTTTTTGTGGTGGAGAAAAACCAGTTGCAAAAAACGTAGTTAATGCTACTAAAACTGTAATAGGACAAGGTAAAAATATTATTCCAAAAGTTGTAATTCCGGCAGGAACATTAGCGGCTGTTACTGGTGTTACAATGGCAAATGAGCAACCAAATGGAGACTTAAAACTAAATGATGGACTAAATAACGCAACAAAATTTTTAGACAGCCTTGGAATAAAATATGATATAGATGCAAAAGATGGATTATTGACAGTTGACAGATTACCGGCAGAACTTTTTAATTTTTACAAATCAACTCATGAGGATTTTGATTGTAATGAGGTAACACATTATATAAAAAAGGTTATAAATGGAGATATCGATTGCAGTATAATTAACCCTAAAGGTACTACAATAGATTTCAGCAATTTGGAATATGTAGGTGGTAATGTATATTATTATCATAAAGCAGATTTTTATAAATACAAGGATGATAATGGAATGCAAAATACAAAGAAAATACCATATACTATAGATATGAGAAATTTAAAAAATGTCGGAGGAAATTTTTTCTGTTTTACATTGAATAGTCTCTTTGATTCTCCGTTTAAAGATGTAGAAGGAAACTATGTTTATCCAAGAAATCTGGAAAGAGTTGGTGGATATGCATGTTATGATTATGCAGATGATGCATTCCCAAAATTAAAATATATTGGGAAAAAAGATTCTCACATCTGGGTTAATGGTGTATTTGTTTACCCAGAAGAACTAAAAGATGATTTTGAGAAACGAAGATTAGCTATGCTTCATTAATATATTGATAAACTATTTTTTAATGGCAAAATTTTTCAAATTACCTATTTTTGTCCTTTGGAATGATTTAGTTTTTGTCTATATTTGGGGGTAAATATTACCATTTCAATTGTCTTTTTACAGACCTTTTTGTTACCGAAATCAGACATTTTGCAGAGAGCATAAGATTCCTTGAAGTAAATAAGTACAGTTCTGCTGATTCGCTCAATTTTTCAATGAACTCTTTTGCGCCGGATTTAATCTCAGGTATAAAATT
This sequence comes from Candidatus Gastranaerophilales bacterium, assembly GCA_016287985.1. Lineage (GTDB taxonomy): Bacteria > Cyanobacteriota > Vampirovibrionia > Gastranaerophilales > Gastranaerophilaceae > CAG-196. The sequence goes on along the minus strand of JAEEXX010000076.1, from coordinate 2,853 downwards.
TTCGTCATACGGTTCTTTCCCGTATTCGTTCAATACCCCGTCTAAGTCAATTAATATTTTCTTTTTATAATTACACATTTTGTTCTCTTTGAGACTACATACTTTTACCTCATTATAAACGAAAATAAAAATATGACAAATGAGACTACAAAATTAATGCTACTTGGCAAAAATATAAAGAATGCAAGAAAGGCAAAAGGCTTTTCTCAAAACAAACTTGCTGAATTATTAGATATTTCAAGAGAGCATTTAGCAAAAGTCGAAACTGCTAAAAGAACAATAAGCTTGGGGCTATTGTTTAAAATATGTGATATCTTGGAAAAATCAGAACAGGAGTTGTTTAATTTTAGTAATTTACATTAATAAAAATTTTTCACATGAGGACCTATGGGGCATTTTTAGGGTAAAACTTCGCAATAAAAAAGAGGGTTGAAATTCAATCCTCTTCTTTATTTGGGTGTGGTGAAGGACTCCGTTGGCGAGCAGGAAAAGGTGACTAAATGTCACGTTTTCCGTGGTGTTTCGCAATAATTGTGCAGATTCCTCATAAGCCAATTGTAAATGAACAGACAGTTTGCGAATAGTGTACGGACAGTTTGCGAAAAACGTGTTATATTCATGCAAATTAATCGTGTTCAATAATGTATGTATAATCTCCCTCGCCTAAAGTTTTACTGCCATATATCTCAATTATTTTCCCCTTCATATCTGTAAGTTCTATTACAAATGATATGCGATTAGGTTCTCCCTTAACAACATTCCCTTTTGTTATAGCTGTGTCATTGTGGATTTCTACTTGTTTAATCCTAATCCCCTTTATTTTTATTCCTTTATAAAACTCATGAGATACTAACATCTCAACATCAGGATTTAATTGGAATGTTTCGTGCATTACTAAATCAGGTTTAGTGGTTGCATTATTATCATTAGTATTAGCAAAAACTTGAGAATTTATCAAAAATCCTACTGATATAACAATAATTAAATTAAAAATCTTTTTACTCATATCACACCTATAATAGTTTTACAATTTATAGAAATTATAACAAATTATAATAATATCGTCTATTTTATATTATTATTTTTGACAAAAAATGTCGTATTTCATATTTATAATAAATTTAAGTGAGGTTATAACATTGCTTAGGTTTATTGCATTATTGCTTTTAATAAATTTAATTATAACAATTAGTTTATTCTTTAAACTTGATATAGTTGTAGTTGAATATTCAACTCCTCACTTTGTGTATACTTCTGAAGATTTACAAAAGGCTTATCTTGATGCAATTGTTTATTGTGGAGAACTGAACTATGCACACCGAGGCGAGGATATTTATTGTATAAATAAACAAATCGAATCCAAAGCTCCGGCTGAAATGAAAGCATATAAAAGAATAAAACAATTTTGCAGGATAAAAGAAAATAATGAATGCGATATTGAAAATTGTATTACAGGAATAATTATAGGTTACTGATTCTTATATTTCTTGCATTTATAAATTCTATTTGTTTCTCACAAAATATTTTCCATTCGTTTATGTCTTGTGGTTTTGGAAATCTTTCAAAATTATCAAACGGTAAGAAATAATTAATTTTTGCATAATCATTATTCACTAATAAATCATTTAAATAAAAGAAATTTACATAACCCTCAAAGTGTTCCGTTATCGATAATTGGTAAATTATTTTTATAGAGCATATTGTTTTTATTTAAGAAATACAAAAAGCAACTTGCTTGGCAATTAATGAAAAATACAACGTCAGAGATAAACAAGCTACTAATAATATAAAATCAATGACTAACGGACAGTTAAACTCTTTCTATAATAAATCATATAAAGAGAGCCGAAAGGCTCATAATTTGACGGTGGTAGCACCGAAGAAAGAGAGGTCAAAGGCATGAAAAAAGAAATGGATAAAATTCAGTTTGAGTACAGATACGAGGTGCAGGAGCTGATGAAAGTAATTGATAAATATGTAAAACAGAACCCGGCAGAAAAGGAAAATAAGACGCTGGAGCGTTTCTTTGACTTACTTGATGTCATGGATATGGAGTGGTAAGGGCATGAACAAGACAAGACCAAAGCAGTTATCATTCCGAGTAAGTGAAGAAGAATACCAGCAGTTGCAGGAGAAGATTTCAGAGAGTGGAAAGAACCAGCAGGAGTATATCCTTTCCTGTGTGCTGGAGAAGCAGATCGTGAATACGGACGGTATCAAAGAACTTATCCCGGAACTGAAACGGATAGGGAACAACCTCAACCAAATAGCAAAGAGGTGTAATGAGGGGGGAATGTTGCCGAGTGAAGCGGAAGTGCGGAAGCATGGAGAGGAGCTGAACAAAGTATGGCAGTCATTAAGGCGGTATCTTCAAAGGCGGGCATAGGGCACGCAATAGATTATGTGACGAAAAAAGAAAAGACAGAGGAGAAGCTTGTCAGCGGTCTGCATTGTGAGCCGGAGACGGTCAAGGAGGAAATGCAAGCCACAAAGGAGCTGTGGGGCAAGACGGACGGAAGAACCTATAAGCATTATGTGCAATCCTACCATGAGGACGAGGAAATAACCCCGGAGCAGGCTCACAAGAACGCTGTCGAGCTGGCAGAGCATACAAAGGCATGGAAAGGGCATGAAGTTCTGATAGCCACGCATATAGACAAGGGGCATATACACACGCACTTTATTGTCAATTCCGTAAATTATGAGAACGGTCATAAGCTCCAATGGATGTAGGACGGATTTTGCGGACATTCAAAATAAAAAAGAATGTGGAGGTAACAGACAATGGCAAAATCATTATTTGAGGAACTGGGCGGCAAATACGAAAGGCAAGGGGATTATTTGATACCGTGC
>JAEEXX010000075.1 GCA_016287985.1 Candidatus Gastranaerophilales bacterium | reverse complement strand
CATTCCAAGCTTTATCTTGTACATCGTAGTTGCCGATATTAAATTTGTCCATAATTGCCGGAGCAATTGCTGTGGCAATGGACAAAAATATAGCTTGATTTGCGCCTAAAGGTAATTTTGTAAGCATATTATATTTATCAAATATCTGAGCATGTCCTATTTCATGAAAAATCGATAAGGCATTTTTTTGCATATCTATTCCAATTGTTTTGCTGACAGTACCATAATAAGCACAGCCTGAATTAGGAATATTTTCAATATGTACACCTTTTTGTTTTAAATTTGTAGTTTTTGAAAGTATATTTTCAGCAACTTCTAATACTGAATTTATTTTTTCACCTTCAACTTGAGCATTCACTTTACAATTTTGATTTGCTATTAAGGATCCAAGTGCTGTTCCCGAAACTCCTATTAAGTTTTTATTATCTTCCCAATCAATCGACATAAAGTACTTGCCTTATAATTATTTATAATTTCCTCGATATATATATAAAGTTCTATGGGAGTCTAAAATTGCATGAATTTGCTAATAGAATTTACAATTTTTAATATTCGACATAAAAATACTATTATTACTGACCTGTTGAATAACACAAATACATTTGTTATAATTAAGAATAATAAAGGAGTTAATTATGGATATATCTTTATCACCTGATAACGAAAAATTTTTGCAAAGCCAAATTGCTGCAGGAATTTATAATTCAATTAATGAAGCAATAAATGCAACTTTAAGTATTGCAATATCACAAATTGAAATATCGCCGGAAGAAATAACTAATCTAAGAAAAGATATTGCAAAAGGAATGAATGATATTAAAACCGGCAGGATGCACGATTGTATTGAATTTATGGATGGATTAATTGCAAAATATGAATAATCGCAGAATTATAATTACCGAAGAAGCGGAAAATGATATCAGCGATATTGAAGAATATATTGCTCAAGATAATGTAAACGCAGCAAAAGAATTTGTTATCAAATTAAAGAGATCTTTTATTAATTTATCACTTTATCCTAGGCTTGGTAAAAACCGTACCGAATTTTCAGGAGATGACAAAATTTTATTCTTACCTGTTATGACAAATTATTTAATTGTGTATACAATAATCAATAATGACGTGCACATAGTAAGAGTTCTTACAAAATATCAAAATATTTGTGCAATACTATAATTGACAGTAATTTTATGTTTGGATTTTTAGAAATAATTAAAAATGAAATTCTTTCATATTTTGTACCTGAAAAGATGGAGTACAAAATAACAGGGGAATGCCTTAAATGCGGTAAATGCTGCCGATATATGTATAGCTTTGATACATATACGACAACAGATTTTAAGATTATGCAGTTTCTTTTTCCGGCATATAGGCGATTTTATATCAGAGGAAAAGACGAATTTGGGAATTTAATATTTGCATGCAAATATGTAACAGACGAAGGATTGTGTTCTGTTTATAATAAAAGACTAAAAATGTGTAAAAAATATCCCGCACCTTCAATAGGCTACCCGGGAAGACTTCACGAAGGCTGCGGATACAAAGTTGAAGATAAAAGTTTTGAAAGTTATTTGCATAAAAAACAAGGCGGATAAAACCGCCTTGTTTTTATTTTCAAATATCAACCTTAGTGTTTTGTTCTGAAAAGACTGCCTTTCCCAAAGAAATGAAGCCTGCCCAAACCGTCCGTATAAATAGACTTGGTTTCATTAACGCCTGAATCTGCTCCTGTATAAGGATTGTAATCGGACTGATCCTTTTCTATGTAAGTATAAGTGGTTTTATATCCGGCATTTGGTGCTTCATCATGATCTCTTGCAACATCAGATACTTTCTTAATACCATCTTTGTATGCAGAATCATTCTCATCATATGTTGTTGTTTCTACAAATTGTTTTTGCGGTGCATTAATGGCTTTTGATTCTACTGCACCGTTCGTAAAGTTTGTGTAACCTGCAAAGCCGTACCCTGTTCCGAAAAGTTGGTTCTGAGGATAAGCTTGAACTGCTCCTGCCGTAACAACAAAAGCTGAGATAATTGCTATAGCTGTTAAATATTTTGACATTTTTTGCCTCCTTAATTTTTTATATTATATATATTAACATTATAATATAAAACCCAAGAAAAAAAAATTTGCTACTTAATACTATTTAACAACTCACTTGTAATATCCTTTCCGCCGTACAAAACAACACTCTTTGCAAATACCAGGTCATAACCGTCTTTCTGAGCTTTTTTGTTAACTTCATCTTTTATATTTTTTTCAACCGCAGAAAGTCTGGTACTGTATTCTTTTTCAAGAGCTTCCCGTTTTGTATTAAATTCTTTCATATATTTGTCTTCTAAAAGCAATACTTTAGCAGGATCTTTTTCATTAGAAATTTCCCCTCTTGCATTTACAATGATTTTATCCAAATCAGCAATCTTTTTGGCATGCTCCTGTTTTAATGACTTTACTTGTGCAGAATTTTCCACAATCCGCCCTAAATCAACAACTGCAATATCATCTGATGCAAATACCGATGTTGAACATACTACTAGAAGACCTGACAATAATATTTTTTTCATGATTTAATCCTCTCTTTTCTCATATTATCGAAAGAGTCCTTAAAAATTTCTATTAGACCATAGGGTATTTATATGATTGAAAAGGCTAAAAGTTTAAATTAGAATATAGTTATGTTACGAATTGTTTTATTATTATCATTAACATTATTCAGTATAATACCTGCTATAGCAATAACGCCGGAAACAGCGGAGGTTGACACAAACGCAGTTAAAGAAACATACAAGTTAAAAGGTCAGGTTGAATACAATGATAATGAAATTGAAACTATTTACCTTGACGAAAGTGTTGAAAAACCTCAAATTAATATACCTCAAAAAACATTAACTTTACCCACAAACATTTTGAATATAACTTCAAACGCTAATTCGCCAAGAAGTGCACTCGCAAGAGCTATGACAAACAGAACTCTGTCTGATATCATGCCTCTGAGCGGCAGTATAGCAGAAAAAATAGGATGCTTTTCGTACGGCCAAACCTGGGGGCAAGAATTGTCCTACGCACAAATGGAAGATACCACGGCTTTTTTTTTGAGGTATGATACCCCTCAATACTTTTCGTTTACCACTTCTGTCAGACAAGCTGTTAATCAAGAGATTGGTACTCAGTACAATATTTTAAGAATTATCCCTGAACTTCACATAACCGACAGACTAACCCTTAAAGATTCTTTCAGCACATATATGAATCTGCCGAAAAATAAAAATGAAATCACAATAGTTTATACTCCGGACTTAAAGAATCACGTCGATTCCTTGAAATTCGAACTTGGTATAGCACAATCTTTCTATCGAGACGGAAGACAAAGCTCTTCACTCTCTTTTTCAACAGGTTTTAAGTTGTAATTGTATAAAAAATTGTATATAATCGACTTATGGCACAATATAAAACAGATAAAAGTAATTCAAAAGAAACTGCAAAAAAAGCAGAAAATAAACCAAAATCCGCACCAAAGAAAAAATCTTCTGAAAATTCCGGCGGTTTATACTATTCTTTTCTTACAATTGTATTACTTTTGTGTTTAATTCAAATAACAGCAAGTGTTGTATTAAATGTTTCAAAAATCGTTTCATATAAAGCAAAAATTATTCAAATAACAAATACAAGAGATGCCGCACAAGCTCTTAATACTCAACTACGTGATAACATAAAAAATTTTTCCAACGTTGCAGGTCTGGAAGCTATTGCAAGAAATAATTTAAAAATGTCATCAGAAGATGAAGTTATGGTAATAATTAATGAACCAAAAGATGACACGACAAAAGAAAAGACTAAAAAATTCGGTATTTTTTAGGAAAAATACTCTGTTTTGCGAAATATATTATAAAAATATTCCAGTCTGGCTTTGTCATGTAAATACCACAATCCTATCAGTACTTCAAAAGCAGTAGCTGGTCTGTATGTTGCTTGAATACTTTTTCTCCCAACCGGAATGGAAAGATTTCTCGCTCGACGAACGAATTCTTGCTCTTCTTCCGTTAATTTATCGCTTATAAATTCAAGCATCATGCTTTGAAACGCAGCATTTACTCGGTCTGTTGTCATTTTATGGAGCAGCTTAGAATTTGAAGTTTTCATTATTGTATAATCTCTGACAAAAACTTCCCAAACCGCATCTCCAATATGTGCATAATTTTTTAAAGCAAGGGTTTCTTTCATAACCAGATTATTCTACCATGAATAATAAAAGTATGAATATGCCTTCTTATATATGATAGTTATTAAAATTAGAAAGCGCTATCGTGAACTTAGCCATGCCCTTAATTAAAAAAGCAATTCCGGATAATACCGTCACTATCCAAAAAGACATTACCGGCACTCCTAAAATTATTATTAAGCCGATAATAAACAGTAATATTGCCGAAAAAAGCTTAAAACTTGAATAATGATAAACTTCTTTCATTTTTATTGCAAAAGAAATGGAAGAGATGCTTTCCAGTAAAAAATATACCCCTATTAGAGCTATGAGCCACAACAGACTGATTTTTGGCACAAATAAAAGCAATATACCAATTGTCGCCGCAAAAATTCCTATTAATAAACTAAATATCGAGTTCAATGTAAAATTTCTGCTAATAAATATGTTTATAATCTTATACAAACCGTATGAAATCAATACTGCAGAAAGCATAACTCCAAAAGACAACGAAGTCAGTTTTGGAAGAATTAACAAACATAAACTCAAAATTATTAACATTATTCCTTCAATCAAAATGCAATTCAATAATCTTTTTTCAGACATAATTTTCTCCTTTTGATATAAGGATACATTTTATCTTGTAATTTTTTATCGGGAGAATTAATAAATCATTAAGACTATTCAAATATTGATATAAAGAATAGCGGTGGACTAAAGTCTACCAAAACTTTTAAAATATTGCTAAAATTGTGTATTTAAATTATTATAAAAGAAATTGAATACGAGGAAACAGAGGTGAAAATCCTCGACTGTGCCGCAACCGTTATAGCCGGAACACTCTGGGGTAAATGGGGCAAGAGGTAAATTGTAAAACCAAATAGAATTTTGTTTACCGAATAAATTGCCGAATTTACTTTTGTATAATCATTTCGGGTCAAAGTGATTATATGTGAGAACTTCTTGTTATGCGGCATTGTCGCAAAACGGGGAGCTTTTTAATATTGAGCAAAGGTGTAAACGAATTAAATGGTATAAATAACCAAATTAAACCGGGATGCTGCCCCCATGGGCTTCCGGCGGGTGCTTGTCCTGTCTGTTCTCAATCCGGAGGTGGAACTTTACGTCAGTCGGACAGAAATCGCAAAATCGGTGAAATGACTTATCATGAATGCGCAATGATTGGCAACATGATGAAAGCAAGGGCACTTGCTCAAAAACGGCATGATACAAATTTGGAGAAGCAATCTTTAAATTCTCAACAATTTGAAACAGCAATAATACGTGCATCACAAAATTTAAACCAATTCATAAAATTTTTATCGTCAAACATATTGTTTAAACCTGCAGCGTTAGCGATAAGAATAACGATATTACCCGCATTAAACATACTCCGAAATATTCCCAAAATCATACAAAATTTAAGTAATTTTAAATTTGAAATAACCGACAAACTGGCAGCAATATATGGTGAAACAAAAAACTTTATATTGAAAAAAACCGAAGAAGGGCTAAAAATATTGAGCTCATTTTTTAAAAAATTTTTTAAAACATCAAAAAAGAATGATGCGGAAGATGATGATACAAAAATCGATGATGACAAAAGAATTTTCAACCTAAAAAAAATACTTCAAAAATTGAAAGAAAAATTTAAAGTGAAAGATAAGAAAAATGAACGCAGTACCGAAAATAGATAATGATTCAGAATCCAGACGGATTAAAAGAAATATGACAGACACACAAAAGCGAAATGCAAATTCCGTTAAAGAGGGTAAGCTCGTTAATGCTTTTGTTAAAGACCCTCAATTATCTTTAGATGAAACAATAGATACACTTGTAATTTCTCATGAGCCGGTTGATTTACCCTCAAAAGTTTTTGAAACAGAAAAAAAGAAAAACAACGGAATATATTATCTTGCAGGTGCATCAATCTTATCTATGGGACTTATTGGCGGATTTACAGCCTTAATAAAAAGTTTTTCAAAAAAGAAATTTCAGTCAACACAAGAATATCTGCTCCCGGGAATTACGAGAAATCATTGTATTAACGATGAAATACATCAGAGCATTTTTTCAATGATACAATCACCGAACAGAAGAACTATCCTATCGGCAGTCGGAGTCATATCGCTCGCTTCAATGGCATTTATAGCCAAAAACTTTGTTGACGGATTTAAAGAAATTTGGGTTAAAAAGCAAGAAGCGAATATCCAAAAAAATCTTCAAGAAAACTTAATTGAAGTTGAAACACAGTCATTTTCAGGGAAAATCCAAATTATAAGAAGCATGCTATCATCTAAAGCTAAGGATTTTTCAGACGTTTTAGAACAAAAAAAGAATATAACTTTCACATCATCACCTAAAGGAAAAGATAACGATAATAACAAGAATAGCAAGTTTTTTGTCTGTGGAATTCTCACTCTGGCTTCAATAATAGGCATCGGGTATTTGTCTTTAAGAAACATCAAAAAAAGTGATGAATTTATTAAGAAAGGGCTGGAAAACACTAAAACAGGTCTGGATAATATAATAAAAGACTTCAATGCAGAAAAAGGTATAAATAGTGTTACTGACCATAACGGAAATGTTTTAACCGGCAAAGATGCATACAAGCACGTTATAGAAAACATGCTGGAATCAATATATGCTAAACCTGAAGAAATTGAAGCCTATGTTAATAAAATGAACCTCTCGAGTTCAGAAAAAACTGAATTCATAAAACATTTAAAATCATCCATGAATCAAGCCACAGAGAAGGTAAACAGCGCAATTGGCGGTTCGGGAAGAAATAAAATCACTTATTTTTCCCATGTAAATGATTACCTTTCATTCTTTTACGATTGGCTTATGAACCCCAAAAATCCGCAGTTCAGAAATTTATTTTTCGGAATTACAGGAATTTCCGCTATAGGATATTGCGGAAAAATTTGGACAGAAGCTTTGAAAGAAGTAGAAGTAAAAAAATACAACGCTAATATTGAACTTGATTTACAAAAACGCCTTGTTTCAACAGAATTGCGCAATTTCAAGGCAAAAAAAGAATCCGCAATAAATCCTTTGTGCGAAGAATTTTACAACCAGAGCAACTCGAATAAATCGCCAGAAGAGTTAAAGAATGTTGCCGATAATATTTTATTTGAAATTAAAAACGGACCTCCGTTTGTATACAGTTAGTATTTGTTGTATAAGTTTAGTATGACAAGTTTGGCTGAATTTATACAAACACAAAGAGAAAAAGCAGGATTTTCAATATACGGTCTGGCTGACAGAACAAGTATTGATATTTCAGTGCTTGAAGACATTGAATCCGGCAAAGATTTATTTCTGCCGGTTACAGTTAGGCAAAAACTTGCAAGGGTTTTTAAATGTTCTCCGAATGAAATAAAAAAATATGAGAGAAATTACGAGTTTCAGATAATTACAGATGAAGTTTTGGACGATTTAAAATCACGCATTTTAAAACACGAAACTAACCTTAAGTGCCCGATATGCGGAGAACCTCTTATAACAAGAGTCGCAAAAATGTATGATTTGGAGGACAACCTCATTTCCGTTCCAAAAGCACACTGCACAAAATGTGTATTTCAAATAAAAGAAACTTAATAACATTGACATGTATTCATGAATTGGTTAGAATTGTAATGTTTGAAGTCTATATAAAATTTAGACTATGGAAGAAAGAGAGGAATTAAAAAAAATGAAAAATACCGGTTTTACTCTTGCAGAAGTTTTGATAACCCTGACTATTATTGGTGTCGTTGCTATGATGACGTTGCCTGCTCTTATGAACAATGTTCAGGAGCAACAAGCAAAGACAGGCTTAAAGAAAGGTTTGAATACTTTAACTGAGGCTGCTCAATTAACTGCAGCCACTGATGGCTTCGACTATGCAAGTTTAAAAAAAGGAGAGACAGAGGAAGCCGATTGTATGGCAGGTGCACAATCTCTTCCCGGGCTATTGAAAGCAAGGACCCAGTATGATGCTTCAAAAACATACGATAAAGAATTGAATAATGCTGAATTCGCAAAAATTGTTGATGGTAGCGGGAATTATGTAATCTTCTTTAGAGACGGTTCTGCTGTATCGTATAAGATGAATATGTGGCTTGAGCCGAGAGTTTCTTTATTAGAAGCTGATGGACTACCCAAGGGTTTCCGAGTAGTATATGATAT
>JAEEXX010000074.1 GCA_016287985.1 Candidatus Gastranaerophilales bacterium | reverse complement strand
CAGAAGGGTAAGCTTTTTGACGATAGACATTTTTATGGGGATTATACTAATAATAATCGGCAATATAAAGAAAAATTAGATAGAACAAACAAGAATAAGGTTCAAAAACAGTCAGACTATATTGGCTATCAGATTAATAATGCTAATTATCTTTTATTTAAAAAGTTGTTATATTCAGTCGGAATAAATATTGATTTTTCTACATATTCAGGAGTTGAAGATAATTTATTGGAATATTTAGAAGTGGGTCGACCAAACATAAATTAATAATGGTTAAAAATATAGAATATTTATAATTTTTAGTGTGTTATTGTATTATGGCACCATTTAGTAAGTTGTGTTAACTTTTGTTAAGAAATTTTGTAAACTTGAAATTATTGCTAGCATTTTTACTTTATATATTAGTAAGGATGTTAAGATATGGGCACAAGCTTTAACACAGATGCAATATTATCATACAGCACAGGTTTTGAACAAAAGGAACCCCTGAATGCAGAAAGTAAACAGGTACAAAATATTCCTATGGTATCACCTGAGGCATTGAAAGAAGATTACTCGGAACTAAACAATGTTTCACAAGGCGCAGGTGTTGTTAACAATAATAAAGACATTCCTTCAAAAGACATTATAAGTGGTTATAGCATCGAACAAATCAGGCAATTTATATCAAAGGGATATGATTTGTCAAAAGAAAAGCTTGATAAAATGTCTGATGAAGAAGTTAAAAATTGGGTAACTAATAAGGTTACTGAATTTAAAAATGATAAAAACATAAAAGAAATACTACAAAAGTATCCGGATTATGAGGAGTATTTTTTAGAAATATTCTTTGAATCAGGTTTTAATGATGCTTCAGTTACATTCGCAATTGGCAACATATTTAAACAGAATATTGATATCAAAGATAAACAAAAAGTAGTCAGCACGATTATCCAGACCTTGGTTATTCAAGATTCAGGTAATGCTAATCTGGAAGATTATAAGGCAACATGCGAAAATAAAAATGGCTTATTAGCTACATTAAATTTAGATATAACTATCGATAATTTAAGTGATAAAGATGCAAAAAAACAGGTTTTAGATGCTTTGAATAACCATTTGAAGAAGATAGAAAGTCCGGAAGAGCGTGCTAAAGAAGTAATCAGGCTTATTGAGTTTTCTAATCCAAGAGAGAAAAAACTATTATTAAATTTTATAAAAATTAATGCAAATAAGAAAGAAAAGGTTGATTTAGGCACATATTTCTCAAATTCTAATACAACATTAAAAGTTTTCTTAGGTCAAAGTGATTTTGCTTGGGAACGAGCAAAAATATTTGCCGAAATAGGCAAAGAAGAAATTATTAAGCTTGATGAAACACTGAGAAAAGACCTTTTTGATATGTTCACAGAAGGTGGTTATATTTCAAAAGTAATAGATGAATACCATATTGCGCCGGAACGACTGACAGAAATTATAATCAATTTAAAAAAAGATTCTTCTTATATATCGCAATGTTCTGATACCGAAAAAGAATTCATTGAAGAAATATATCCAGTATTACAGCAATTAGGCATAAATGCTGATATAGCAGCTGCTACTTCCGAAACAATGACTGATGATGAAAAACAGACTCAGATGGCGAAAGTTCATAATGTATACCGTGAACACTTAGGTGAAACAGCGTACAGAGATGTTATTACAGGGGTTTACAATTACATTCAAGAACTTCAAAATCAAGGCATTGAACTTAATATCAGTTACGAACAATTTGCGGAATTAATGAACGCAGCGACAAATGGCAATTATGACGTTGTCATGAATGATATTCTTCGTGGCGACGGGGTTTTGACAGAGCTCAATATGGAGCCCGTTCAGCCAAGAGAAGGTGTGAATGAAGGCGCTTCGGCTTATAATCCCGAAACCGGCATGTTCAATGTCCCAGATGGCGACCCCTATGCAGCAGGCGAAAATTTAGCGCAACAACTAAATCAACTTTATACACCTTCACTTGAAGATACTCTTCCAAAGCCTGTACAAGAAAATCATACCGCTTCAACTTCAAGCAAGCCTTCAATTATCAGTTCATTCAAAGAATGGCAGGCTTATTACGCAGGAAATACGACAAAAGCATTAAAAAACATAGTCTCTAACGATGTTGTTGTTACAAGTCAGGCAGTTGTAAACAAAGTTATAGAAGAATATAAGAATTTTGATAAAACATTGCAGAGTAATATTCTTGCTGCAGCTAACGGCGATTGGTTCGGAAAACTTCTAAATAATACAAAGGTTTCTGCGCTCAAAGGCATCTTTGCCTCAGGCGGATTTATTGGTGGAATATACAGGATTCAACAGGCTAACGACAGAATTAAGGAAGAAGAGAAAAAAACAGTAAGCTAATTGTTAGAATATTTTGCATAGCTCACAAGAATGACAAAAAGTGCCACAGAATGACAATGCCCATTTCCCCTAACCCTTAATACTTCCTTCTGTCGGGTTATTTATGAGGTAGTTTTTCCCCAGCAAAAATACTGCAATAACAGGAATTGAACAAATACACGCACACGCTGTTAATTCGCCCCAAAGAGTTATTTCTCTAAATGAACTCTTAAACACAGTTAAACCAACTGCCAGTGTACGCATCGAATCTGTATTTGTAACTATTAGCGGCCACATAAAACTGTTCCAAGCAGTAACAAACGTAAAAACAGAAAGTGTCGCTATTGCAGGCAGTGCACATGGTATGGCAATTCTGTAAAATGTTTGAAATTCGCTGCACCCATCGAGCTTTGAGGCATCTTCCAGCTCTTTTGAAAAACTTTCAAAGTATTGTTTCATCAAAAATACCCCAAAACCGCCGAATATTCCGGGAACTATCATTGCCTGGTAGGTGTTTATCCAGCCTAATTTACTCATCAGGTAAAACAGCGGTACAATATTAACCTGTGGCGGAACCATCATTGTTAAAATAATTATGAAAAATAGTATATCAGAACCTTTGAACTTAAGCCTTGCAAAACCGTAACCCGCAAGTGCTGAAATTAGCACCTGACCGATAGTTGTGAATGTTGCCACAATTAAACTGTTTAAAAAATATTTAACTACAGGAATCGATTCAAATACATTTTTGTAACAGCAAAAATTTAGATTTATATTTTTATAATCAGTAAATATGTTTTCATTTCCGCTCAAAGAAATCAATACCATTGCCAGAAATGGCAATATCATCAACAGTGCGGTTAAAATTAATATGAAATACAGAAAAATTTTCTTCATATAAATATTTTACAATAGACAGAATTTTATAAAATTGCTAGAATAGTGTTCGGAATCATTTGGTTTTGTAAGAGCGGGAGAGAATTATGAAAAATATAAGAAAACTTTTAACTGTGTTTGCAGTTCTAACTATTATAACACCAGCTTTTGCAGGAGGTGTCGGGTATATTAATTATCCCAAAGTTATCGGTAATTACCAATTCGCAAAAACTACAATGCGTGAAATTCAAACAAAAGGAGACGAAATTCAAAAATATCTGGAACAAAAAGAAGCAGAATTTAATAAGCTTGAAACACCCGTTCAGAAACAAAAATTTGAAGCCTCTGTTCAGGCAGAACTGAAAACTAAAGAGAAAGCTTTTAATGATTTTAGAGAGAAGAAAGAAGAGTTAGTATATACCAGAATTCACGCTGTTTCCGAGAAAATAAGGCTGGAAAAAGGTCTTGATGCCGTTTTAGATTCAAGAAGTGTTTTTTCCGGAGGTGTGGATATAACTGACGATTTAATCAAAACATTAAACTCCGGTAGTGCAAAGTAAAATTTTACATTAAACTTGAAAAGTTTTTATGTTGCTGGTATAGTCGTTGAGTAAACGAGGTTCTGTTTATGGAACCGGGTTAATGAAAATCACATAATAACTAAGAGTAGAAAAGGGGAAATAAAAAGAATATGAAAAGTCTTTTTGCTTACTTTTTCTACAGAAAAAGTAAGCGCGTGTAGCCCAGTTGGATAGAGCGTTTGGCTACGAACCAAAAGGTCGCGAGTTCGAATCTTGCCACGCGCGCCATTTTAATTAAGAGCCCGTTGGCTCTTTTTTTTGTGGCAAGTTCTCACTCACGACAAAAGGTCGCTCCCTCTATCGGCTCTTTTTGCTAACTCTCAAATAATTTTCAAATTCCACGAAAAACAGTACATTTAGTACTGTTTTTCTGCACGCCAACGGAGTCCTTGAACCAAAAGGTCGCGAGGAAAGAGCGCGAGCGAGCAAGACAATCTTGCCACACGCGTGTAAAAAATCGAATAATATAACTTTTGTTATTCGGTTTTTTGTTAATTAATAGCAAAAAAATCTTTTTACGTGTTTTACTAACAAAAAAAGGAGAATTGATATGCAAGTTAATTCAGTAAAACAAAATTATACTTCTGTTAATTTTCAAGCTGCTTACAAAGTTCAAAGAGTAGTTATAAACGGTGTAGAAAAGGGACAGCAATACAAAAAGGAGCTTTATAATGTAGCAAAGGCATTGTCTGATGGTATGTATCACAATACGTTATCAGCCACTGTTAAAAATAAAGTTATGGAATTATTCAAAGATTATGCAAAACACCCGTTCATGATAGCAGCAAGAAATCCGGTACCAAAACAAGACAAATACAAGCAAAAAATTGCCCTTTTATCAGCAAATGACGCACAAATATTCCATAATATTTGCCAAGCTAAAGAATCATACGAAATTATAGATTGGAATTTCAATCGTATATTAGAAATGAATAAAAATAAACGTATTAGAATTTATGCGAACGAAAATAACGGTAATTATGAAATTACTGATATAGAACTATTTAAATCAAAATAGTATCAATAAATTTCTATTTTAAATTTCTTGAATGACAAATAGCAATTGCAATCGCATCTATTGTATCATCGAGTTTTGGAATTTCATTGGAATTCAAGGCTATTCTCACCATTTGCTCGACTTCTTTTTTATCCGCTCGCCCGTATCCTGTTAAAACCTGTTTGACCTCCATCGGAGTGTAAGAATATGTCGGAATACTATATCTTTCGAGCACTGACAGTATTACTCCTCTTGCTTCTGCTACAGGTATAACCGTTTTTTGATTCTTAAAGAAAAAAAGTTCTTCTACGGAAGCACAGTCCGGTTTATACGTTTCTATTATTTTTGATAAATCGTTATATATCTCAAGCAAACGTTTCGAATCGCTAAGAGATTTATCCGTTTGAATAGAGCCTGAAGTTTTAAGTGTGACATCTAAGCCCGATGTTTCTATCAGACCGTAACCTACTATTGCCATTCCCGGATCTATTCCAAGTATTTTCATTTTTAAACCTCCTAGTATGGCAATTCTTCCACAAAAGACGGAATTTCAACGTTAGACATGGGGATATCTTTTTGTTTTAAAGATTTCTTTGAATATGAAATCCAATTAAATGTTTTTACTGACGAAGGTTTATCAATAGTACCATTTATAGTGGAACGAAATTCTTTTGTATTCTTGACCGGAAGCTGAGGAAGGTTTGCAAAATCCGAAGAATAAATATTGTATTTATTATTTTCTTCGCCTGTCAACATAATCATAAGTTTATTAAAAGAAAAATCTCCAAATGCGCCTAAACCCGACATAATTTCATCGGAGATTCTTCCTAATACGACCAGATCCGCATAATCGTTCTCAGGATTATAAATCCCTTTTATATGAAGTGACATTAAAGGACCGAGTGATTGCAGCATCTTTATGTCAGCAATACCTTCTTTCATAACTATGTCACCTCTTAAGTATTTGAATAGCCCTGTATCCTTGAGTGTTATCGCTTTCGTAACAATACTTAACGAAGTTCTGAGCATATTATCCGCAATAACATTTTGTGCATACAGCAAATGCTCCAATTTTCCTAATGTAGACATTCGTCCGTTTCGTACTTCAAACTTTATATCTCCGTTTAAAGATTTTTTTGAACCAAGATTTCCTGTTAACGAAGTATCAAAGTCCATTACCCCGCTTACGGAATCTTTTCTCATTGATATTATATCAAAAATCGGAGAAGCGCTCACCCCTCTTGCCATTATATTGGTATCAAAGGTTTCGTCCTTTAAGTTAAAATTTACTGTACCTGCCAATTTACCGTTAAAGATTTCTGAAGATATATTTTTTAATGAAAGTAAATCATTCTGTAATTTCATATCGCTGGTAAATGCGGTTAAGTATGCCTGAGAACCGTATATATCCGCAAGCACCCGCTCAGAATAAAATTTCCCCTCTCTAATTTCTACCGGAAGCATTTTCATCAGTGGTGCATCTTTATACATCAATATAGTATCCGTATTCAAGAATTTGGATTTTATATTTAAATTCTTGAATATCAAAGCCTTTGATACGTCCGTATAAATGTTGGCATTAATTCCCATAGTAGAATCGGCAATCTTAACCAATGGAGAATTAACGGATGCTATGTTTTTGTTAAAATCAATTGAACAATTTGACATGGAAAGCTGTGTCGGCTGATTATAAAGATTTTGAATATATATTTGCCCTATAATTTCAGGGTTCAAGTATTCGCCGTTTATAAATAAATCTCCCTTTATCTGCGCAAGTGTGTCCATAAACTGCAAATTCAAAATCTGTGGAGTCATAATTCTCATATTCTTTAAAACGGGTGATTTGATATTCTCTATTAATCCGCTTGCCACAAGTTTCTTTTGCCCTTTTAGGTTAGTTTTAAAATCATTGGTAAATTTCCCGCTAAATCCTACAAGGCTTAAATCCTCAAGTTTTAAATTGATTTTTCCGGTATTTTTATCATAATTAAGTTTTGATGCAAAATTCAAAATGGCAGGTTCATCTAAAATATCTGTTTTTTCAAATACAATTTGAGAATTTATATTTTGTACCTGCCTAGTACCTGTTAGCACTGCTTTTACCGGATAACGAACCGAAGTTGATTTTACATTTTTCAAATCTGATGAATTTATAAATCCGTCAGCAAAAGCCCTAAATGCAAAATCTTTACCTGTATAATTCGTAATATCGCCTTTTGCAACTATCTTAGAATTGGGCATAAACACATTAGTTTCAGGTAAATTTATAATATCCCGTCCGATTATAAGCCTCAAAGACGGAATTTTAATATTTGCAAAATTTTGAGTTTTCAAATTGATATTGTTTACATAAGCTGTATTATTTTTATTTGTATCAATTTTTAAAGAATCAAAAGACAATTCATTTCCATTAGATTCGGAAACAAAATTATCTATTTTTAGGCTTTCTTTATGTGTTAAATCATTTAATTTTCCGCCAATGTGTGCATTTAGAGAAATGATTCCGTTTTTTACGCCATATGATTTCGGGAGTAAGTGTTTTAATTCAACCATACTCATTAAAAGTTCCAGATTAATGTTTTTATCTATACTTCCTTTAAGCATAATAGGTGAATTATTTACATACCCTACTGCATTGGTAATATTTATGACATTATTTGAGAAATCGATGTCTGAATTTATTTTTTCTACCACTAAATTTCCTGATTTAACAGAAGCATTTTTAATCTTCATAAAACCGTTCGATTTAAGTTTGTTTAAATCTCCTTTTACCGTAAAATTGGCATTTAAAATACCGCCCACAGAATTTATGCTCCTTAATCCTGACAAATCTGTAAACAATTTTAATTTTTGGTAAAGCCCGCTTAATTCAATTTCATCTGTTTTAACTTTTAAATCCAAAACTGGTTTTTTAGAATTATTTATCATACCTTCCACATATACTTTTTTATTTGAGGAAGCATATATATTGGATAACAAGCTCGCTTTATCCCCCCATAATGTCAGATAGATAAAGCTTTTAGGGCTTTTGACCGATTTATCCAACACTGAGATGTTATCAATGTTTACAAAACCTGAAGCTTGCATTGTGTCATGTTTATTTTTATATATTTTTAAGTCTGTTATAATATCAGAACGAAAATCAACCAGTTTTACTTTATTAACTATATCCAACAAATCAATATTAAGCACATTTTTGTCCAAATTTAATTTTGGAAGCATATTTATATCGTAGTTAATATATTTGTCGCCGTTAATTTCCAGGAATCCTTTTGTACTTATCTTAAAGTTCTTATAGTTGATAATTTTATTTAACTTTAACTCTTGTCCCGTCAAAGTATATTCGTCGTTATTTTGCCTGTTAAAATAGGATATTTTATAATTTTTAGTATTAAAAGAAGGAATTCTGGAAAAATCTTTTTGCGTAAAATTGTCAATAACTTTTAATAAGTTTTCATCATCCGAATTAACTCTCACAATTACATTTTTTGCTTGTACTGAAGTTACTTTGGGATTTTTTCTTATTACGGAAGACCACGGTATATAAAACTTAACCGCTTCCAATTGTGCAAACTTTTGTCCATCTTCGTACATAATATGCATAATCGGAGTCTTAAGCTTTAATTGAGGTCCAAGGCGCAGCACCAGATGCTCCAAATGAGCTTCTATACCAAAATCTTTTTCCGTATGTTTTTCTACAAGTGGTATTAGATTAGAAAATTCTATAGGTAATTCGCAATTCTC
>JAEEXX010000073.1 GCA_016287985.1 Candidatus Gastranaerophilales bacterium | reverse complement strand
GAGGTTAATGCCGGAGGCTTACCGTTTTGGCTTTTAAGAATGAAAGATGTCATTCCAAGGAACAAAATAGGAACAGAATACAAATATTCAGAATCTTATATGAAGTATATAAAGGAATGGTACGATAACATACTTCCTATAATAAAAGAATTTGACAATGTAATACTTTTGCAAATTGAAAACGAGTACGCAACAGATACAATGGAAGAAGATTATATGCGGGAATTGTATTCAATTGTAAGAAGTTACGGAATTACATGCCCAATCTTCCATAATGATGCATATTTTTCCGGTCTATGGGCTGATTGTGTTGATATATACGCACTTGACCTATATCCGTATATTAATCCTAATCAGAATTGGAAACAGGATAATTTCTGTTTTGATACACTCGACAATGTTGAAGATATATTTAGATGTGCCAATGAATATTCACCTCCGTTTATAGCAGAAATGCAATCAGGCTGGTTTGATAAGTGGGATGGACCGGGATACAAACACTTAAGAGATTCTTTGGGTGATGAACATATAAATATAATGACAAAAACCGCACTATCGCAGGGGATAACTTTATTTAACCATTATATGACTGTTGGTGGTACAAACTGGAATGAACTTGCATGCGATGAAGTATATACAAGCTATGATTTTTCTGCACCTATTGATGAATATGGTATTCCTCAAAAAAATTTCTTTAAAGCTAAAGAAATTAATTATTTTTTGGAATCTTTTGATTTGACATCAACCGAACCTAAAGATTTTGATTTTTGTCAAGATAATATATACACAAAGATACGACATGATAACATTAATAATTGCGATTGGCTGTTTATTAGGAACATGAACCCTGAAATTACAGAAATAGAATTACCTAATGGTAAAACAATTAATATAAAACCTTTTGACATGAAAATCTGCCCTATAAATCTAAAATTAAAAGGTTGTGAAATTGAATTTTCTGATGTGGAAATTTTTGCAAGACTCCAGAATAATAATGAAGAAACTATATTTCTCATTGCTGATGAAAATGCTCAACTTTATGTTTCTGGTCATAAACCAATATCAGGAAAGCAAAGTGATTACAGTTATTATACGTTTATAAAAGATGATAAAACGACACAATTTGTATTTTTGACAAAAAAATTAGCTGACAAAAGCTGGCTATATAAAAACAGAATTATATTTAATGCTGATTATGTTCTCCCTAACGGCGCATCTGCATTAGAAAAAAATACAGAAATTGCATATTACGATTTAAAACACAAATTCAGTAAAAAAGCCTGCATAGTTAACGAATTTAAAAATTATTCCAAACCAAAACTTGCAGAAATAACGAGTATAGATTTTTGTTCGCCGGAAATAGATACAGATTATGATTATTCAAATTGGAGAACGGTTAAAAATACAACAGAAGCATTAGAATGTGAATTATATAATGAATTTGTTTGGTATAAATGCAAGATACCAAATAACCTTACTGAAATTAATCTGAGCGCACGACATCTTTTTGCCGTATATATTAATGGAAAAGAAGTTTTAAACAGAAATAGTTATAAGATAGAAAAATTGCAAGATGTCCCTGAGACAATATCAATTCCACTCAGTAAGTATATTCTTAACAAGCCGTTTAATGAGCTTACTATCCTAGTTCAAAATTTAGGCTTTGATAAAGGATTTTCAGGTGATACAAACAATCCTAGAGGACTGGTTTATTTTGAAACGATTCCTCAAATACCTATCGAATTTAAAGTTTGCGAAGGATTAGCTTTTGAAAGGAACGATAAACAAGTTTGTACCAATCCTTACCTTACCAAAATTACTGTTGAATTTGATATTGAAGAGAAAAATAACGTGTTTTTTGCAAAATATGTTTCATTGGAAAATTTTGTTTATCGTAGGGCGACAATATTTTTAAACGGAATAAAAATCGGACGTTATATAAAAAGAACTCATGTACAAGATAAGTTTTATCTTATAAATGAATTTTTAAAACCGCATAATAAACTTGAAATAGTCATTTGGGAAAAAGATATAAACATAAAATCTCCTTGGGGATTCAAATCTGATATAAAAAATGTTAAAATACTGATTGGTACCAAGAAGATGTACCAATTATTTAAATAAAGAGGTAATAAGAATGGCTATTGTTCCGGAATTTTTGATAAAAAGAATTTATAAAAAAGGCTCATTGAAAAAACTTGAAAACGGTGCCAGCTTAGTTTTAAAAAATGTTTTAGGACCGGGGTTTATAAGCGGATTTAACTATATTAGAATAAATGATGTTGTATATGATGCAAAAGATGTTAAGTTTATTACAAATGGCAGAGAAATTTATGGTAATGATGTAACAGAAAATAATCCTGTTGCTTTCAGATTAGGGCAAGAAGGAACTCTTGTTATGGATGGTAAACCTAGTGTATTAGAAGGAACAAACAAAATTATAATAGAAGCTATGAATCCGGAAGCCGGTATAGTTCAACTCAAGACAGAAGATATAGCATAAAATTTTAAACATGGGAAAGGGGACTGATTATGTATAAACTTGGTATAATCGGATATCCGTTGGGGCATTCCATTTCTGCGGTCATACAAAAAGCAGGATTTGAGAGTTTAGGTCTTGACGGTTCATATGATATATTAGAAACCCCACCCGAAGACTTGATACAAAGAATAAAATTTTTAAAAACCCAAGGTTATAACGGTTTTAATGTTACAATTCCGTTAAAAGTCCCGATGTCATTATTCCTTGATGAAATTGATGATTATGCAAATATTGCCGGCTGTGTTAATACCGTTAAAATTACTGAAGATAAATCATTCATAGGCTATAATACCGATATTTATGGATTTAAAAAAGCTCTTCCTGCTAACATAATTTTAACTGATAAAAAAGCTGCCATACTGGGGACCGGTGGTGCCGCAAGAGCGGCAACTGTCGGATTAATTGAAAAAGGAGTTAAAAAAATTGATTTCTATACAAGAAACATAATTAATTCTAAACAATTGTTAGATTATATGAGAGCTAAATTTTCTGAAGTTGACTTTGGTGTCTATCAAATACAAAATATAAGAAGCCTTGATGAATATTCAATTATAATTAATGCAACACCAATAGGCATGAAAGGTTTTATGGCTGACGAAATGCCATTGGAAGTAAAGGACTTTGATAATATAAATCGCGATACAGTAATTTATGATATTGTTTATAACCCAATAGAGACTGTTCTAATAAAAGAGGCGAGAAAAAGAGACTTTAGAATTGTAGAGGGCCTTGATATGCTTGTTTTTCAGGCGCAAAGAGCTATTGAAATATGGACAGGACAGTCCCCGGATGCGAATGTTATGAAAATCGCTGCGCTGAGAGCATTAAGTTAACAAATATTGCACTTATTCACAGTTTTAGGTAAAATTAATAATGGTCAGAGTTTTGATGAGGAGCAGAGATTATGAATAAGATTCAGATAAAAGCTGAAGTATTGGCCACTATACGTGCAATATCGGGCACTACAAATCCGACACCCTCTCTTTTAACAGATTTAAAAAATATTGATGATAAAAATGCTCTGTTTGAAATTTTAATAAAGGAACTTATAAATGCTGATGAACATAAATCTTTAATAATTTGCTGGCTTTTAACAGAAGTAATCGAAGTAGAAGATTTAAATAATAAGTTATGGGATGTTATAAAAAGCCAAGAGACACCGGACAGGGTAAAAATGATAGCTTTTAATATGCTTAAAGATTTGGGAAACCAAATAGACTATGAAGTTATAAGCGGTTATTTTGAAAAATTTAATGAACTTATAAACAGAGAGACTAAAGAGCTTTTAGATACTGCCATTATGAATCCGGAAGCACAGATAGATTTTATGGATTTTTTAAATGCTCTTAAAGATGATGATAAAATTCTGCTTATAAAATCGTTGGAAGAAGATTATGCGAGTGATGCACTTGCGAATATAGTTATACCTGTATACTTATATTATATGGGTACTCCTGTCGGAGATGAGGCTCTAAAAATATTAGGGCGCACTCGTTCTCAGCTTGCATTTCATGCGTTAGAAAATGTTAAAAAATACATGCCCGAAAGTATTCAGGCAAATATTAATAAAGAAATATCTGCATTAAAGCTATCCGGAATCAGAGTTGATAACACAGATGAATTCTACAAAGGCATACTTAACGAATCGAAACCTTATAAGTGCTACATTTCGTTTCCTGATGGTCATGGAAATTTGGCAATTATTGTTTCCAGAATCCGACAGAATAAATCTCTGCAATTCCTCGCTGTAGTTATTAACCCTCACTATGGTATTTTAGATACTTTCGGTTTTAATTCTATGACAGAAAGTGATTTTTATAAAATAATTGACAAATTTTATAATTATCAAGAAAAATATGAAATTTCGGCCGGTGTAGTAAAATATCTTCTAAACCTCGCGGTTGAGAAATCATACTCAAATAAAGATGTTCTTCCATATGAATTCATTTGCTGGGAAAATATGCTTCTGGATATTAAGGAAGAAGAACCTCGTGTTGATATGGATAAAATTGAATTAAATCAAAAAACTATCGATAAACTGTGCTTAAGCGAATATGTACAAAATTGGTTTTTTGATGAAATAACAACGCCTGAGTTTAAAGATTTTATTGAAAAACTTTCAAAAGAGTACTTGGAAAGCAATCTAACCGTTGATTTGGATAAATTTATTGCAGATAATTATGACAGCATTTATACTGCCGAAAATTTGGCTTGTATGTTGGTAATTTTTGATATAGCTGCGTATTTACGTCATATTAAGGGTGATGATGAACTGGCATTGATATTTCACTCATTAGGTAATAATTACGCTTTTCTGACAAATATTATAAGAAAGAGTATATACGAATATTATATCGGGAAAAGATATTTGCTGAAGAACGAAAGAAAAACTTCTAACATGTTTCAGAAAAAACTTAGACCTAAAACCGATGAATTTGAGTTACTACAGTTGGATTTGATAATTTCAAGTATTGAAGCGAAATGGGTTGATAATGCATAAGATAATGGCACTGGATGTGGGAACAAAACGTATCGGTATTGCGCTGAGTGATTATTTACAAATAATAGCCATTCCGCATTCTTTTATACCACGAACTCCTGAAAAAGAAGCAATTGAAACTATCTGCAAACTCGCAAAAGAAAATCGAGTAGAAAAAATTGTTGTCGGAGTCCCTATAAATATGGACGGCAGCGAAGGTGCTCAAGCGAAAGATTGCACAGAATTTTCACAAAAAATTCTTGGTTTTGATATAATATTTGAAGATGAACGCTTAACATCAGAAGAAGCAGAATCAAGATTAAAGGAAAGAAAAATTGATTTTCGAAAAAATAAAGGCTTGGTAGATATGGAAAGTGCAGCAGTGATTTTAGAGCAGTATTTAAGGAGGTAGTTTATGGAAGAGGAACAAAATATCGTAGAATTTACGGATGAAGATGGCATTTCTACGAAATGTGAAGTTTATGATGTATTAGAATTTGAAGGAAAGTCTTATGCACTCTTGTTGCCTTTAGATGATACAGATGATGATGACCCTGAATTTATAGTCTTAGAGTATATCGAAGAGGGTGATGACTGTTATTTCCAAAGTATAGATGATGAAGAAGAATTTGACAGAGTATGTGAATACATACAATCTATAGACTATGATGATGAAATTGAAGAGTAATTAACTTTAGTTATTTGTCAGGGCAGGAAAAATGTTTGAAAGATTCACAGAAAAAGCTGTAAATGCAGTAATCGAAGCACAAAGAATTGCAAAAGAAATGAAGGCTCATGAGGTGACTCCGGAACACCTTTTGTTGGCTCTTGTTACTGAAGCAAGAGGAGTTTCTCTGAAGATTTTTCGTATGTACAACATTACGGCAGAAGATTTGCAAAAAGAAGTGGAAAATTATACTATTTGTGCCGTTAGAGTTCCGGACAATATTCCGTTCAATCATAATGTTAAAGATATTCTAAAACGGACGCTTGATCTGGCTTCAAAATCAGGAAATACTAATATTCTTTTTGAACATTTGTTTTTGGCTGTAATAACAGATAAAAACTCTAATATGCAGGCGATACTTAATCATTTCAATTTTGATATTACAAATGCCAGAGAATTATTAAATAAATTGGTTCAAAGAAAAATCAGAAAGCTTGAACATCCGGAATCATACGAAGATGATGAACATCATAGCGGATTTGAGTCCGTTTATGAAGGGGAAGCTTTATCCGATGTATTTGACAGGGCTGTCGCAAAATTATCCACATCAGGTTATGAAATTCTCGGAACCGAACAAATTCTTGAATCAATATTAGAATCTGAAAATTCGGAATTGATATCGAGTTTAAATGAATACGGAATAAATATTTCTAGTTTTGAAGAAAGGCTTAAAACTATAGGAAGCCGAAAATCCGAATTTGAAGGGAAAAGAATAATATTTACTCCCAATGCTTTTTTGATGATGAACGTGGCTTTTCAAACAGCTAAAGAACTCGGATCATCAGTTATAACCCCTGAACATATTGTTCTGGGAATATTAAAAACAAAAAAGGGCTTAGCATATGAAATAATTAAATCAATGAATGTTAATGAAAACGGACTTGCGAATGATATTTTACGACCCATAGAAAAACAAATGCCTGAAACTCTCCATATTATGAAACTTGCAAAAGAAGAAGCTCGAAGGATTGGCAGAAATGTTGTCGGAACAGAAATGTTTTTACTTGGAATACTAGGGGAAGGAAATTCAATTGCATTTGAGGTTTTAAATGATTTAGAAGTAACCTTAAAAGATGCCAGACAAGAAGTTGAAAATCTAATCGGCTATGGTAATGAATACTTTGACAAAGAGATTATTTTTACAAACAGAGCTAAACGAGTTTTAGAAAAAGCTTGGCAGAGTGCAAAAAAAATGAACAAACAAAGAATTGAGTCAACAGATTTACTTTTAGCAATAGTTAATGAACCTGATTCAATTGCAATAAAAGTTTTAGACAATCTCGGAGTGGACGAAGCTGAAATACAACACGGTATAAATTCCAGAGTTCAGTTATAGATAGGTTATAATGTGTTAGTAGATAGAATTATTAATTTTTTAAAAAAATATGATTTAGAAGATAAAACTATAGTTGTCGGGTTTTCCGGCGGTTATGATTCCATGTGTCTGTTGGATATTCTTTCAAAAATAAAAAATTTACCCGAATATGATGATTTAAAAATTGTGGCGGCACACTTTAATCATAACTGGAGAGGTGAAGAAGCCAGAAAAGAACAGGAAATTTGCCGCCTATTTGCAACAAGCAAAGGTTTTGAATTTTATACAAAGACTGCTCCTTATCAGAATAAACATGATGAGAATTCTGCCAGACTGGCGAGATATGAGTTTTTTGAAGAAGCCGTTGATGATTTAGATGCGGATGCTGTTTTTACCGCACATAATAAAGATGACAATGCAGAGACAGTCTTATATAGGGTTATTAAAGGCACAGGGTTGGTCGGTCTGCGTGGAATATCGGAAAAAAGGGGGATTTTTTATCGTCCTCTGCTGAAAACTAAGAGATCAGAAATTACGGATTATTGCGAAAAAAATAATCTTACTCCAAATCAAGACTCGTCAAATAATGATATAAAGTACAGAAGAAATTATTTACGTCTAAACATAATTCCGGCATTGGAAAGGATTAATCCAACAGTAAAAGATACTCTTAATACACTGGCAGAAGTAGCGTATAGCGAAAACTGTATAATTGAGGAATATCTTGAAAGTATAAAAGAAAAAGTTTTTACTGATGTTGGTATGAATCCGGCAGAATATTCAAAATATTCAAAGCCTGTAAAAATGCGAATTATACATGAATACATACAAAAACTGGATTTAGATTACGATTATAAAAAAATAAACGAAATATATGATTTTATTGAACAGAATATAAAGAAACGAAATGGAAGTACCATATCACTTTTGACAGCAAAATGGTTATATGTCGATGATAAAACTATAGAAGTTATTCCGAAATTAGAAAAAAATAATGACAAAAAAATATTTAAAGAATTTGATATAACAGGGGAAGGTTCTTATAGAATTGGAGAGAAAATTCTAAATTTAAAGAAATATGTTGATAAAGATATATTTATATTTCCTGATTCTACCGCAAATTTTGTATATGTAGATTTATCAAAAATAGAATTGCCATTAACTGTCAGAACACGGAAGGAGGGTGATATAATAAACCCATTTGGAATGACCGGCACAATGAAATTTAAAAAGTACTTTAATTCAAAAGGAATTAGTCGTCATGAGAGAGATGACATTATTCTAATAACCAAGGCTAATGAGGTTTTGTGGGCACAAGGTGTAGGGTTAAGCAACAAGATAGGAGTTAGTACAAAGCCCACACATGTTATAGAAATTATATAGAGCAATATAATATGAGGAATTGCATATGGAATATAGAAATAATATTAAAATGTTAATAGATGAAGAATCGATCAGATCAGCAATAATTAAGTTGGGCGAAAAGTTAAACAAAGAATATGCGGACAAAGAAGTTTATATGATATGTGTTCTAAAAGGGGCCGTAGTATTTGCTACAGAACTTGCAAAAACTTTAACTATGCCTCTAAAAATGGAATTTATACG
>JAEEXX010000007.1 GCA_016287985.1 Candidatus Gastranaerophilales bacterium | reverse complement strand
TTGAAGCGCTGGGCAGAGCAAAAAAGCTTGGAGCAAAAAGAGCTTACGTCATTTCCGATATGGAATTCTATGAGAGGCTCGGCTTTAGAAAGAAGTATCATTATTCATTTTGGTTTAAAAAATGATATAAATCAGTGAAAAACAGCTCCAAATGAGTGTAACCTCGGGGCTGTTTTTTGTTTGGTGTTAAATTGATAATCGTAAAAAGACAAATTAACTTTGATATAGTTGAGGGAGGGAAAGTCATGATGAACAAAGTAGAAATCCCTAGCCACTTATCCTGGATAAAACGCTTTTTTGGTAGTACCCGGAAAAGCATGTACGATAAAGATGACAGCTTTGGAGGCGAACTTGCAGGATACAAAGGATGGCAGGACGATTTTAGAACTGAAATAAGAAAAGACATCGGAGGGATAAGATGAAAACCATTGGAATTATAGGCGGTATGAGTTGGGAGAGCACCGTGACATACTATGAAATCATAAACAAAGAAGTGATAAGGCATCTTGGAGGTTTTCATAGCGCCAAAATACTAATGTATAGCGTTGATTTTGCAGAGCTTGAAGAAAATATGAAGAATGGCTACTGGCAAGGTAATGCTGTGATACTGGCAGATGCTGCGGTAAGACTTGAAAGAGCCGGGGCTGACTTCATCGTAATAGCAACAAATACGATGCATAAGCTTGTTCCGGATATCGAAAAAGAAATAAGTGTACCGATCCTTCATATAGCAGATGCTACCGCTGATGCAATAAAGCGCGATGGTATAAAGAAAGTTGGGCTTCTTGGGACCAGGTTTACGATGACTCAGGACTTTATTAAAGACAAGCTTGTTGATGCAGGACTTGAAGTTGTGCTTCCTGAGTCCAAAGATATGGAATTTGTAAACGATGTAATTTTCAACGAGCTTTGTCTTGGGAAAGTTTTGGATTCATCAAGAGATGAGTATAAGCGGATTATTGAAGATATGAAGGAAAAAGGAGCTGAGGGCGTGATACTTGGCTGTACCGAGATTGGTATGCTCATAAAAGATGAGGACAGCGCACTTCCGACATATGACACAACAATTATACATGCAACAGCAGCTGCTGATTTGGCACTTGGCTGATTGTTGTAACGGAGTAAGGCAATGAATGGATTTAAGGTTAAAAAAATTGTTACAATAGCGATGGTCACGCTGGCTTTGCTTATTGGTCTTGACTATGGCGTTTCGGTGTACTGCTACAACAATGTATTCGGTAAAAGATTGGATACATATGAGCCAACAGCTCTTAAGGTCTCAGATTTTGAGGGACTAAACGCAACTCATTATGAGTTTGCATCGGACAAGGGACAGATGCTTTCCGGATATCTATATAGCACAGATAAAGAACCTAAGGGGATAGTTGTTATAGCCCATGGATTTGGAGCAGGCCACAATTTCTATATGGAAGCCGCGAACTTTTTTGCCAGGAATGGATACTTCGCCTTTGCATATGACGTCACAGGTAATGATGAGAGTGAAGGCGAGGCTATTGGCGGAATCCCTCAGGGCGTTATTGATCTTGACCATGCGATAAGTTTTGTTGAGGAGAACGATGATTTCCCGGATGTTCCCATTATGCTCTTTGGACATAGCTGGGGAGCATATAGCGCCTGCAGTGTCCTTGAGTATCATCCTGAAGTTGCAGCAGTGATCGCTGTATCCGGATGCAACAAGTCATCTGATGTTTTTGAGGTTGGAGCTAAAGAGCAGGCTGGACCATTAACAGCTCTTATGATGCCCTGTATAAGGATTCATGAGCGAATTAAATTCGGAAAGTATGCAAGTGCAACAGCCATGAAGGGATTTAAAGCCAGCGACGCCAGAGTCATGATAGTTCACAGTGAAGATGACAATGTTGTTGGAATCTCCTATGGGTACGACATTTACTATGACATATACAAGGATGATGCCAGGTTTTCTTTTATGAAGCTTAAAGACAAGGGTCACAGCTATGTATTTAATGACATGACTTATATTGACGAGTTTAATGCCGAATTTGATAAGTGGCTTGAAACCCTTGACTATGATTATGCTACCGGTGAGAACCGGGATAGGTTCGTTTCTGACAAGGCAGACTATATACATAAGAATCTTGACAGGACTAGGTGGAGCAATAAGCTTAATAATGAGATGTTTGGTGAGTTTTTAGAATTCTATGACCATGAAGCTGTCATTCAGACAGGAAGGATTACTGCAGGCTGGATGCAGGTTGTATATGGAATGTAATTGAAGGAGAAACAATTGCAGGATAACTATTTACAAAAAATATCTGACCAGTATCAGGTCAGCCAGATAATGAAAACAAACGAAGAGAGCAAAGAGAATGGACTTGTCCTGTCAGAGGAAGAAGCTACAGCCCTAGTGGAAGCAAAAAGAGATACTCTGAGGGAAGAAAGGCGCGTGGAGTTTGGCGATAGCATAAGTCCAAAACTTATTCGAGCTTTCTCGGATTCTTCATTTATCAATCAGGACGATTATGCCCAAACTCTTGCCCGCTTGCAGGAAATCTTTTTCCTGTACAAGAATGAATCCATGGACATGGTTTCAGATGATGAACTGCTTGGTATTATGAAAAACGCCTATGAAAACGAGTCCGGTGGTGATCTTGAATATCTTGAAGGAACAGCACTGGAAGACTTCGCAAGAAGCGTTAGAGCCGGAGAGAACTGGGCTGACAGATATAAGCGTGAAAAACTAAACTTAGGAGACGATTTTGATGAATTATGATCCGGAAGAGCTTATTCCAATAGTTGCGGAATTAACTGATCTATATACTAGAGGCGAGAGTACTTCCGTTACCTATGAGGCAGCGCAGCATCTGATGGAAGCGGTTTTATATTGCATTCATGAAGCTGAGTCTATGAATGCTAATAGTCTGGTAACCTGCCAGCAGGCGGATGCACGAAGCCTGTATGAAGTAGGGTTTCAGGAGGTTGTGGATAAGGTAGAACGTGCCAAGGAAAAGTATAAGGTACTCATTTCTTCATTTTCTTCATATGGCAATCGCAATCTGAATGATACTGTTTTAAAGGCTATTCCGGGGTTCTTCAAGCTTTATTCTCCAAGATTTTCTCCTCAGGAGACGATCATTACGATGGATTATCCTACGGTAGCGCCAATCGAAGGCAAAACGGGAATTGATGCAATTGAAGAATACATTGATAAGATTGCTGCTGAGCAGCGTTTCCTTGCTAAATTTCCACCGGGATATGTTGAGGAGCTGCTAAGATCCTACACATCTGATTACAAGGATCAGTTTTTTAATCTTTCAGAGATAGTTATAAATAAGTGTAAAACAGACCCAATTGAGTGAAACAAAGGGTCTGTTTTTTATTTGGTGATAATGTAATGATTGTGGGATGGTGAGCGATCAGATTAGAGTTAGGGAGAATTAATGTGATGGAAAAAACGAATGAGATTTTTGGAGATGGAAAATTTTATAAAAATGTGCTGGCGATAGCAGTACCTATAATGCTTCAGCAGCTCATACAAAGCATGGTATCACTTATAGATAATTTTATGGTTTCAGGACTTGGTGATATATCAATGTCTGGTGTAAATATTGCAGGTCAGGTGCTTTTTGTGTTTATGGTTTTAATTAACACGATCACCATGACCGGAGGAATATTCCTTACGCAGTTTTTCGGTGCAAAAGACCATGGCGGAATGCAGCAGGCGTTTATGTTTAAACTGCTTGCAGGATTTGTGGCGCTCATTCCATACCTTATGGTGTGCCTTGTATATCCAAGAGAAATCCTGTCACTTATGGTTATTGGAAACACACAGGCGCCTCTTATTCTTGATGAGGCAGTTCCATACATACGAATTATGTCTGTTGTAGGAATTCCAATGTGCATTTCTATGAGCATTGCCAGTTCACTTAGGGATATGGGAAAAGTTAAAACACCTCTTATAGTAACAGTTATTGCTACACTTACAAATACGGTATTCAACTACCTTCTTATCTATGGAAATTTTGGATTCCGTGCACTTGGGGTACGAGGAGCTGCTTATGCAACTGTTATAGCCAGAACACTGGAGTTTGTAATATTTGTATGTATTTATTTTAAAAGCAGACCTGATTTTGCAATTCGCTTTAACAGAGATTTCATGGTAGATGGAAAGCTGTTTAAGGAAATAATAAGAAAAGGCGCTATGATGCTGTTTTGTGAGATGACCTGGGTCCTTTCTGAAACATTAACGACAGCTATCTATAACGGAAGAGGAGGAGCAGATGTAGTTTCAGGTATGGCATCGAGTTTTGCCATAGCTAATCTGTTTTTTGTAGCATTTGGCGGAATCTACTCTGCAACTACTGTAATAATTGGAAAAACCCTTGGTGAGGGAAATCTTGAAAAAGCCCGCAGAGAGAAAACATGGCTTTTATCAGGAGCTATCGTATTTGGTGTTGCCATGACTTTTGTCGGATTTGCTACAACACTTATCATTCCTGTTGTGTTTGGAAAGCTAAGTCCAAGCGCCATTGCAATTTCAAGGAGTATGGTAATACTTATGGCATTCTTTATGCCTGTATGGGTACTTGTAAACGCACAGCAGGCTATTGCAAGATCTGGCGGCGACACGAAGATGGGTGCATATGCAGATGCTGGAATGACAATAGTAGTCATGCTCCCTATGCTTTTCCTGCTTGCAAGATATACCGATTTCGGTCCGGTACAGATGTACCTTTGCGTAAAACTTCTGGATATTGTCAGGACCGTTATATTCCATTTTTGGCTAAAGAAAGAGCGCTGGCTTAATAATCTTGCTGGTGAACATCAGTCAGAGCCCCTAGTACAGAAAGCTTCCTAAAGCTTTTGGAGGAAAAGAAAATGAATACTATATTGGCAGTAATTGGAATTATTGGTGGTCTTCTTTGTGCTACTGCAGATCTTTTGCTGGATTTAAAGGGACCGAAAAATAAGAAACTTGGTAAGATGGGCGTCATTGACAGCGAATGGAAAAATATGGCCCACTGGAGGTTTGTGTGGTCTGATATCCTTGCGATGTTTGCAGTACCTATGTACTCCTGCGGATTTATTGCGCTCATGATGACTCTTCATGCTGAACATCCTGTTATTTCGACAGTGCTTTCTGTAATATTCCTGATCGGGGCAATGGGAGGATTTATGATCCATACATTCCTGTGCCAGCAGCCAACAATATACAGAAAGATCATAGCAAAAGCTGATGGAAAGCTTGCTGAAGATGTGATCCAGTCAGTATTTAAGCAGATTTATGTACCGTTTTTTGCGCTATATTCAATGTTGGTCATCATTCCGGCGATCGCTGTCATAGTGCTTATTATTATGGGCTTTATCCATGCTCCAATATGGTGCGTGATATTAAATCCGGTAGTTTTCCAGCTCGTTGGTTTTTTGTTCAGGGCGACTAAACTGGATATCTTTATTGATGCACCAAGCTGTTGCGCAGCAAGTCTGGGACTTGCTTCATATGGATTATTAGCACTACTCTGCTTATAATCTTTATATATAGATGAACAAGGAGCACATGAAATGAAGCTGTTTTTACTTGAAGATGATGACGCAATTGGAATGGGGCTTAAGTACTCTCTGGAAAAAGAGGGCTATGATGTTGTCCATATGAAGACCAAGGAAGAAGCGCAAGACGCCTTTAGCACAAATACATATGATATATGCATCCTTGATATCAATCTTCCGGATGGAAATGGATATGATGTTTGCAAATTCATCAAAGAAAGAGAAGATGTTCCGGTAATCTTTCTGACAGCAAGCGATGCAGAAGTAAACGTGGTCATGGGCCTTGAATACCATCTTTTGAAGGTTGAACGGGAAGTATCGTATCCAATGGCGCATGCGAAATAATAACTCCGGCAGCGTGGGTACCTGTACCGCATTTTAAACCCTCTATTGCAACTGCCATATCCACCCAGCGTTTAAAACTTATTTCATTCCCGTTTTCTGGATTTGTAATTTTATAATCATCTTCATACAACTGCTTAAATTCCGACATACCCTCGGCTTGAATAATATCTCTGAGCCATTCGGCTTTAGGGTTTGTAACTCTGGCTACATCGAGGGCAGGTTCAATGAGACCTGTCAATCTGTTCGCTTCAACAAACGGAACCTGCAAAACCCTACCGACACCCTTAAATGCAGCTTTTGGAGCATAAGTCGAAAATGTTATTACCTGACAAACCTTATCTTCACCATATTTTTGGATAACATAATCAATTACTTCACTTCGCCTGTCGATACAAAAATCTATATCAATATCGGGCATGGTGAAGCGTTCCGGATTCAAAAATCTTTCGAACAACAGTTTATGCTGAATCGGGTCAATATCCGTTATTTCAAGTGCATAAGCAACAACCGAACCTGCCGCCGAGCCCCTACCAGGTCCGACAGGAATACCATGAGTCTTTGCATAGTGAATAAAATCCCAAGTTATGAGAAAATACGCGGGAAATCCCATTTGATTTATTACACCAAGTTCATATTTAGCACGTTCAACAATGTCGTCAGGCGCAGGATTACCATATCTTTTTTTCAAGCCTTCCATAACAAGATGTTCAAGATAGGAAGGAATATCATACCCATTCGGAACTTCGTAGTGCGGCAATGGTGCATTGTGAAGTTCAATTTCCACATTACATTTTGCAGCAGCTTTTTCTGTATTTCTACAGCATTCTTCGAAAAGTTCCTCATCCATCCATGAAAATGCCTGACGCATTTCATCTTTAGACTTTAAATAAAACTCGTTATTCGGAAATGAAAATCTTTTGTCATCATCTTTATTAGCATTTGTCTGCAAACATAATAAAGTATCTTGTGCATCCGCATCTTCTTTTTTAAGATAATGCGAATCATTTGTAATAATCATTTTTATATCAAGTTCTCGTGCAATTTTTATTAAATCAGGGTTTGTCCTTTTTTGCTCAGCAAGACCATGGTCCTGAAGCTCAATATAATAATCATCACCAAATAAATCTTTGTATCTTTGTGCCGTTTCTTTTGCTTTTTCTTTTTCACCTGCAAGAAGATTCTTTAAAACTTCTCCGCCAAGACATGCAGAAGCACAAATCAAACCTTCATGATATTTCTCGATAAGCGCAAAATTAACTCTGGGTTTATAATAAAATCCTTCACACCATGCTGTTGAAACAAGTTTGATAAGATTTTTATACCCTTGCTGATTCTTAGCTATCAAAATCAAGTGATATAAAGGATTGTGATGAGCGTCCTGCTTATGTATATCACCATCATGAACATAAAATTCACAACCTATTAGAGGATTTATACCTGCTTTCTTGGCAAGTTCATAAAATTCAATTGCAGAATACATAACTCCGTGATCTGTGATAGCAATTGCAGGCAAATCATTATCCTTAGCATAATTAACCAAATCAGGAACCCTAATCATGCCGTCTAACAGTGAATACTCTGTGTGAATGTGAAGCGGAATAAACTTTGACATAGCTCAACTTTAACACAGATATTTGCCCCCTTCAAGGAAGATTAAGCAAATTTAACATTTAACCGGGGCGGAAAAATTAAAATTTTTCCGCCCCTAATATTTTCAAATATTATTTTCCAAGCTCAGAAGCTTTCTGTGTCGTTGATTGGATAACTTCATATAATATATCTTCAATATTCTTATCTTCCATTACATCCACTCCGACCCTCGTACAACCGCCTTTAGTTGCGACATTTGAAATTAATGTCTCCATATCGGTTTGTCGGTTCAGCGCCATTTTCCCCGAACCGATAGCGGTTTGAATACTCAATAAAAGTGCCTTTTCGTAATCTAATCCAAGTTTTTCGCCGGCTCTTGCTATATCATTTATAACCTTATAGAAAAATGCCGGCCCCGAACCAGAAATAGCAGTTACTATATCCATTTGAGTTTCATTTTCGACTAAAATGCACTTTCCGATAGTCGAAAGCAATTCTTTAACAAAGTTTAAATCGTTGTCTTTTACATTTTCCCCGCCAAAAATCCCACTCATACCTTCACCAACAAGTGCAGGAGTATTGGGCATAACACGCACAACTCTTGTACCACCGGGTAAATTTGCTTCCAATTTCGTTGTATTAACCCCCGCTGCTATTGATACAACTAATTTATGCTCTGTCACATATTCTGATATTTCTTTAAGTACGCCCATTACCTGATTCGGTTTTGTTGCAATAAATATTACATCGCTGTTTTTAACTAATTCTTTATTATCTAATATTATTCTAACCCCAAGCAATTTTGACTTTTCTTCAATTCCTTCTTTTTCCGCCTGCGTAGCAATTATGTTTTTTGAAGATACAAAACCCGTTTTTATAAGCCCTTTAATAATTGCGCCGGCCATTTTGCCTGAACCGATAAAACCAATATTACAATTTTTATAATCCATTTTCTTCTCCCGACTTAATATTACTTAAACATATATTTGACTAAAAGCTTTTTTTTGTATACTATGTAACCATTATATGTAAAACTGGCTGAAAAGGAAATAGAAAAATGAAACGTACACTGGAAGGAACAAAGCTCAAAAGACAACACGTAAGCGGATTTAGAGCAAGAATGGCTACTCCTGGCGGTCGTGAAGTACTAAACAGAAGACGCGCTAAAGGAAGACATGCTATTGCTATATCCGGCAGTGAAAGAGCTTAGTTAATAGATTTAAAAAACGCCAAATAGGACGGCATAATGCCGTCCTATTTGGCGTTGCTTAATATGCTTTTACCAAAAATATTTTTATATTATTATCCAATCTTTCTACACGTTTGACATATTTGTAATCTGCAGGAGTTGTTAAGATGAGAGTTACTGCGGGTTTTTTGCCTGTCATTTTGGAATAGTACAATGCCTGTCCAACTGATTCCGCCCATTTTTTTGCAAAATCAAATTCTATTGCATAGTCTTTTGCTAGACAATCTACCCTTGTCATATCCCATAGTACAGCCTCTTTTCTGCCGAAATCCGAAGTACACCATTGATTTACATAATACGATTCAACTTGATTCGGCATCATTGTTTGCATCTCGTACCACTTTTCAGGTACGTAATTAAGAAAGATATAGTACCCTCCGGTCAGCATCAAAAAAAATATTATTATAAAACTTATCGTCTTATTTTTAGATACAAAACTTTTCTTTTTTCTTCCCATCTTACTTAATTCTTAATTTTATTCCTAATTTTACAATTTTATTAACAAGATTCTGCGGGAGCTTCGAAATAAATTTTGCGAAAAGAGCATCCGACCCAACAGTATATGAAAGTTTTGGGTTTTTGGCACTATCCGCTTTTAATATTACTTTTATTACCTCACTCACTTCTAAGCCGTCATTCTCGTTTTTTTGAGCATTT
This sequence comes from Candidatus Gastranaerophilales bacterium, assembly GCA_016287985.1. Classification (GTDB taxonomy): domain Bacteria; phylum Cyanobacteriota; class Vampirovibrionia; order Gastranaerophilales; family Gastranaerophilaceae; genus CAG-196. The sequence goes on along the minus strand of JAEEXX010000007.1, from coordinate 27,089 downwards.
TTAATAATGTAATCCATCTCTTTTTCATATCCGATACGTATATCTTCATCCTTAGAATTTTCATCAATAGATTTACACCACAAGGGAGTCGATATAACCCCGGGTTTTATAGAAACTACCTTTATATTTCGTTTGTTTTCAATCAATAATGAATTAAAAAACATATCCAAACATTTTTTTGAAGCGCAGTATGGAGAAATAAACGGAAATATCCCGAAACTTGCCATAGAACTAATATTGATAATTCTACCATCATTAAGTAAATCTATTAACCCTTGAGTCATTTCAATATGACCAAAAACATTTACTTCAAACTGCCTTTTTATTTCATTAATATGAATCTTCTCAATAGGACCTGCGACAACACAACCGGCTATATTAACCAGTGTATCAATTTTGTCACACTTTGATTTTATATACTCTATAGCACTTGGGAGCGTTTCCGGCTTTGAATAATCTGCATAAAAAGGATAAATATTCCCCGAAAGCGACTCTAACAACTCACGTTTAGGTTCGCTTCTGTACCCGGCAAACACCATATTCTCTGCACACAATTCTTTAGTCAGCGCCAAGCCAATACCGGATGCCGCACCGGTTATTACGTAAGTCTTTTTATTCATCAAAAGGTCTCATAATTAGTATTGAAGAAACATTAACCTGCATAAAATCGTGGCTTTCAACTTCTCTTGAGGGAAGATGTTTATACTCGAGCGTACACCCTTTTACCGCCAAGAAATTCTTTCCTGCATTTAATACTTCCGTTAACAGCCTGTTCTTCTTACCGATTCTCGGCATAAATATATAACCGGTGATAATGTGTTCAGAAGTTTCAATATAAACTCTTTCTTTCCAAGCAGAGTTTTTGAATTCATTTTTTTCTGTCTGTTCTTTCTTTTCCATCTTGCCTCTTAATAATTAAATTTTCGACTATTGCATATAAGACTGGAACAACGGTAAGTATAGAGACAGAGCCATTACAAGTACAATACTTCCGATTACCAAAAGCATTATCGGCTCAATCATCTTGGTCATTGTATCAATAATACCATCCAAAGTTCTATCCAAGAAATTAACACCTTTTTCAAGCATATCACCCAAACGACCTGATTGTTCACCGGTTGCTATCATAAATAAAAGCATTCTTGGAACAATTTTAGTTGATTTTAACGCTTGAGATACTTGCAAACCTTGTTGAACTTTGACAATTGCACTACTCAGTTTGGTTTTTAATACAGAGTTTTCTAACGTTATAACTGCTAAGTGTAAACAGTCGACAATCGGAATACCTGCATCATATGATACACTTAAAACAGATAAAAAGTTTGAATAGTTTGAATATAATATCAAATTATTAAGCAAAGGTATTTTTAACACCGTTTTATCCAAAATTTCCCTTGCCGGTTTCCATCTGAGACACACAATACAAAAAGCAATAAATGCCCCAAGGAATATTGGAATTGTAAACCAATATTGTTTTAAGTAATCACCGGCAGCAATCATCATTGAAGTAATCCACGGTAATGCCTTATCCTGCTGCTCAAACATTTCTTTGAAAGCAGGGAATACAAACATTAACATAACTAAGGTAACTACAATAGCTAATAAAATAACAAATGCCGGATAAATAAGAGTCCCGATAACTTTAGCTTTTATATTAGCCTGCTTAGTAAGTAACCCGTTAATACGTCCCAAGGTTTTTTCTAATTCACCGGCTTCTTCACCTGCTTTAAACAAACCTATGAAGATATACCCAAAGATACCCGGATACCTTGCTAAAGTATCTGCAAAAGTAGAACCTCCCATGATTTGAGTTTTTAAAACTCTCGAGATATCACGAATTTTCTTTCTTGCAGCTTCCTGCTCCATAAACATCAGCGATTCTACGGCAGGAATACCGGATGAAAGCAAAATTTGTAATGTTGATATAAAATCAATCTTTTCCACCAATGACATGCTGGACAAATTACCATTACGCTTTTTGTTATCAACAAACTCATTTAGCCTTGTTGGTACTAGCCCCATCTTTCTGATAATTTCACGAGCATCTTTTAAATTTGCAGCTGTGACTTCACCTTTTACAATTTGTTTACCAGATTTTAATGCTTCATAACTGTATATTGGCATATAGAACCCTTCCTATTCGTTTGCGTAACCAAGAACCCTTATAAACTCGCTTGATGTCGTATTTCCTTGTAAAATATGATTCAAACAAGATGTTTTAAGAGTATTCATACCTGCTGCAACAGCAGCTTCTTCTATTTCTATATCATGCGCACCTTGCGCAATAAGTTTTTTAATCTCACGTGTAATGGGCATTATTTCATATATACCTAAACGCCCTGCATAGCCTAAATAACCGCAGTCTTTACAACCTTTTTTACGATATAGTTTTGTTTTCAACAATCTCTGTTGCTCTTCCGGATTATTTGAAATATGCTTAACTTCTTCTTCAGTAGGGAAATAAGCCTCTTTACATTTATCACAAAGCCTTCTGACAAGTCTCTGTGCAATTACACCTGTTAATGTTGATGAAACTAAATAGTCCTTAGCACCCATTTCTATTAAACGTGTAACAGTTGCAGCCGCTGAATTCGTGTGCACCGTGCTTAATACGAGGTGACCTGTCAAAGCAGCAGATATTGCGACTTCCAATGTTTCAAAGTCACGGATTTCACCAACTAGAATAATATCAGGGTCTTGACGTAATATAGCTCTCATACAAGAAGCAAACGTAATATCAGCCTTTGGATTTACCTGAGATTGATTAATACCTTCAAGTTTAATTTCTATAGGATCTTCAATTGTAGTTATATTAACATCTTCTTTATTCAGTGCTTTTAGAATTGTATACAAAGTTGTTGTTTTACCTGAACCGGTAGGACCTGATGTAAGAATAATTCCATTTGGACATTGAACCATATCATGGATTTTTGTTATATCTTCTTCTGATGCACCTGTAATAATCATTTTATCGCCGGCAGCTTTTAAACTTACGGCTGGCGCCAAAATACGTATTACAACTTTTTCTTTACCTGATACGGGTAGCGTATTTATACGAAAATCGTACATCCTGTCATTATATTTAATGGAAAAAGTACCATCCTGAGGACGTCTGTGCTCGGCAATATTCATTCTTGCCAAAACTTTAAAACGGGTAATAACGGCTTGTTCAATACTACCAGGGATTTCTAAAACTTTTTTTAAGATACCATCAGAACGCAATCTTACAACATAATAACCGATCCTTGGCTCTATGTGAATATCAGAAGCCTTTGCATCTATAGCATCTGTAATAATTTTATATACAAATTTTGCTACGTTACCGCTGGCATCTTGAAGCTCTTTCTCTACCTGAGACCATAGCGATTCTTCCTGGTTATATTGGGCTGTTTCTTCTTCAATACTTTGAATAATTCTCTCTGTTTCTTTTGCATGTTTCTCATTTTGTTTCATTAAATCAAATTCTTTGAGAAACATTTCGTATTCGTTGTATGCAATCGCATACACATTCAGAGCTCGTCCGGTAGACAATGAAATTTCTCTTATTGTATATTTATCGCTTGGATCAACCATGGCAACACCAAGCTTATCACCCTCCATTGACATGATTATTGCATGTTTACGTTCAACAAAATCATCAGGAAGCATTTTCAAAATTTTTGCATCTACCGTAATATTTGACTTTGAAATAACTTCACATGAATATTTTTTTTTCAAGTAAGAAGCAATTTTTTCTTGAGATAAATATCCTTTGTCCGCAAAAACGGCACTTAGAGGTAATTTACGATTAACAGCATCTGATTTACATTCGTCTAACTGTGCCTGAGTAATCCAACCAATCCCCACAAGCATATCCTCAGCAGATAACTCCGTATCTGATGCTGATGCATTACTATCCTGAACCGGTGTTACAGTTTGTTGGATTGAATTAAATAAAGACTCAAAGTCGCTTGATTCTACAGGTATAAACTTTGGATTACAACCACTAAATTTCTCTTTTATTAAGGTTTCGATTTTTATCTTATTAGATACATTTGCCTTGTTTAATATTACATAAAAATCCTCTTGTCTTTTATCAACTGGAATAAAACCTGATGATTTCATCAGGTTTAATTCGAAATTATCAGTATATTCTTTTTTTATACTATTTTTTAGTTTTTCCAGTTGATTAGACATAGTTTAATTATATACTATCAGCAATAGCACCTTCTCCGTCGTTGATAATATTTGGAGTAATCATTATAACCAACTCGGATTTTGTTTTATTAGTAGATGTCGAACGGAATGCAGAACCGACCAAAGGCAAATCTCCTAATACAGGAATCTTTTTGACTGTCTTATTTTCGACTTCTTGCAACATACCGCCGATTACAAGTGTTTCACCATCTTTAATTCTAACATTTTTCAAATCCAAGTCTCTTCTGCTTAATAATGTAGCAACTAACTCATTAGTTCCTGTTTCACCCAATGCATAAACTTGATCTGCTATTGTTGAGTATTCAGGCTTAATATTTAATGTTACATAACCCTCAGGAGAAATGAACGGAATCAAAGAAACTTTTATACCCAAATCGCTGCCTATAGTATAATCCCTTTGAACTGTACCTACTGTACTTTCGCCGTTACTTGCAGACGTTAAATATTCTGCCGTCATTTTTTCAACATAATCTTGTGTTAAATCAATTACAGATTCTTTACCATTTGTAATCAATATTTTTGGATTAGCTAAAACTCTACCCTTACGGTTTGATATAATGTAATTCATCGTCCAAGAAAGCTTAACACCAGGCAACACATCTGTAAAGCTTTGTGCTACTTGTTCAGGAACTTTCCAAGCACCATCTTTATCTTGATAAGGCAAACCTGTAATATTTTCCCAAACATAACGTGTTAAAGGAGTACGATTCTTTGTATAATTTCCTATAGTAGGACGACCAGCACTGAAACCTTCGCCATCAAAGCTGGCTTTCCAATATTTGTTATATAGCTGCCATTGATTCTGAAATTCTTTTGAACCTGCTTCGTTTAATTCTACAATAGAAACTTCCAAATATGCCTGCGGCTGTTTTACGTCATTAGCTTTTATAAAATGCTCAACCATTCTTGCTTGGGCATCAGAACCACCCATCATTGTAATTGTACCTCTTTGAGGGAAGTACGCAATGGATAAATTCTGAACGTTAAAAGGAGCAACTGAACCACTTGTTGTTGGTGCCATTGTACAAGCAACAATACCTTCACCAAGCTTTAATTCATCAACCCCACCGGCTTCGGCAGCACCACCTGTCATAATACCTGCTGCACCACCTACGACCATGCCGGGAGCCGCATCAGGAACATCTATCGGAACACCTTCCTTGCTTGGAGAAGATTGATTCGCTTCACCCATACCACGAGATGGTAATAACAAATTACATATCATGTCAGCCATTTCAGCCGGAGTTGTATGATTTACATGGAATGTCCTTGAATACGGCTCTCTGTCGAACTGAGCAATAACTTTTCTTACTATTGCTTCATCAGAAGGCATACCAAATACAATCAGCTCATTAGTTGCTGAGTTTACAGTTGCAGCATCCGTACCGGACATACCTGTTTTTTTCATACTAAATACATTTTGATTTAAAAAGTCAGCAATACTGGTAGCACTTACATAAGTAATAGGGAATACCATCATTTCTTGCTTTGAATATGCAGTATTTGCATCACTGTCTTTCGATATTATAACCATCGTATTGCCTTGTTTGTAATAGTTTAAACCGGCAACTGATAAAACTAATTTAAAAGCTTCATTTATCGGAGTGTTAACCAAATCAAGTGTGACTTTACCGTCAACAGAACTATGGAAAACTATATTCATTCCGGCTTTATCTGCAAACATTCTTAATACTTGTTTTACATCAGAATCACGCAAACTCAATGTAATGGCTTGATTGTTATCAGTCAAACTCACATCACCGGCCAAAGTCATTGAACTGGCATTTGAGCGTGGATTCGAGTAAGAACTGTTGTATGCCGGGAACGCAAATGTTGATGGCATTGAAAAAGCAAGCAATAAAGCTGCGGACAACACTCTTTTTATATTACTGTAACCCATTATTTTACACCTCCGAATCTATTATTTAGGTTTGAAACTTCATTATAATTTAAATTACCCTCTGTAAGGATTTCACCTATGCCTGCTTTATACACATTGGCACCTAATTGCACCGTTACAGAATCTTGCGCAATGCTAACAACCTTATAGTTGTTTACGACATCACCCTTTTTGACGAGATAATCATTGCCCTCAATATTTAAAATTGCAGACGGACTAAACTTGTCAAACAAAATTCCGGATACTATTGTATCCATAACCCTCGCCGCATCAGAATTCTCATTAATTACTTCCGGCGGTTCTATCAAATTATAAGCAGGAACATCGCTAACCGTACTGGTACCACTAATATCTCTGTACGGAACGAACGGATTAGCCTTTACCATGCCTTTAGGAATCGATATCACGCTCTTCTGTGATGAAGATGCAGCCAACGGAATTGTCGCCATTTTGACGGAACCAAACTCAGCAATCCCTGCCTCACTGGTATCTTTACTTGCCGCTATCACAGATATTACAGACAAAATAACTACAATCGCCAAAAACTTGGGTATGGAACTTCTGTGCTCATTGATAAAACCGAAAAATAAATTCGCAATTTGCCCAAAGCGATGTACAAGACCTGTTTTTTTCTTTTCTTTCATATAATCACATGTTTTCATAGCTTACTTCTAACTATCCGATTTAACTCTTACATACCTAAACTATATTATATCTAAAATAGATTGAAACCATTCATTTAGTCTATTTAATTCAACTTTAAACAGAAATCACAAACTCTCTCTATCCTAATATAACTTTACAATTTTAGCTTAGCATATTATGAATTATAAAGCAAGCAAAAAACAAGAAATTTACAAACAAAATTTTTAATGTTGTTTTTGACTTATATTTGTTAGATAATCTTTATGCAAAAGAAAGGAAATAAGATGAGTGACGTAAGAGTAAGAATCGCACCTTCGCCGAGCGGGAATTTACATATCGGTACAGCAAGGACAGCATTGTTTAATTATTTATTCGCGAAAAAAAATAATGGTAAATTTATATTAAGAATAGAAGATACTGACGCCGAAAGGACTTCCAAAGAATATGTTGATAATATTTTTGATTCATTAAAAGCCTTGGGGTTAAATTGGGATGAAGGACCTGATGTAGGCGGAGATTATGGTCCTTATACGCAGTCAGAACGTTTTGATATTTATCCCAAATATGTTCAAGAACTTTTAGACAAAGGATTTGCATATGAGTGTTTCTGCACTCCCGAAGAACTTGAGGCAGAAAAAGAAGAAGCGACAAAAAATAAACAAGCCTATGTGTATTCAAAAAAATGTGAAAATTTAACCGAAGAAGAAAAAGCAAAATTGAGAGCAGAAGGCAGAAAGCCGGCAATTAGGTTTAATGTTTCAAAAGCCCAAAAGGCCTTTCATAACTCTTCAATCTTAGAATTTGAAGATTTAGTTAAAGGAAAACTCCATGTTGATACAAACCTTATCGGCGATTTCGTAATTATGAAATCAAACGGAGCGCCTACTTATAACTTTGCTGTTGTTATTGATGACGCTTTGATGAAAATATCTCACGTAATCAGAGGTGAAGACCATATCTCAAATACATATAAACAAATCTTAATATTTGAAGCTTTAGGTTTCGAAGTCCCAAGATTTGGGCATTTAGGTATGATACTTGCTCCGGACAGAAGTAAACTCTCAAAAAGACACGGCGCAACTGCTGTCTCTGACTTCGTAGAACAAGGTTATTTGACCGAAGCTTTATTAAACTTTGTTGCTTTGTTGGGATGGGCACCGTCAGACGGACAAGAGATTAAGCCTGTAGAAGAAATTGCAAAAGATTTCAGAATTAATGAAATTTCTTCTTCAAATTCAATATTCGAATATGACAAACTAAAATGGATGAACAGCCATTATATAAAAATGCTGCCGATTGAAACTCTGAAAGAAAAGCTCAAAAAGTATTTAACAAAATATGATCTTTCTTCAATGACAGATGCTCAATATACAAGAATGATTGAGGTTACTTATGAACCTTTAACACTGCTTTCTGATATTACAGATGCGGTAACTTATTTCTTTGGCGGCGATAATGTTGAACTCGATGAAAAAGCTAAAGAAAATATCGAAACAGAACTTTCACAAGAAGTTCTCAAAGCATTTGTCGAACAAGGAGAAGGTTGGGAATGGACAGAGGAAAATCTTCATGAAAAACTTGAAAAATTCAGAGGGGATTTCAAGGAACAAAAAGGCTATAAACCAAAATTCACAATGTGGGCGATTCGTGCCGCTGTTACAGGCAGACTTTGCGGAGCAGATATGACAGCTATTTTAGCTATTTTAGGGAAAGAACATTCTCTTAACAGAGCAAAAAAATGTATTAAATAATCTAATACGCAAGAATATCACTAAATGCTCCGAGTTTATTCGGAGCATTTAATTTTTATAATACTTTAGAATTATATCAACTTGCTCTGCGCATTAAATCTGAAAGCTTCACATCTCTGTTTTTTATTGAAGGTTCTTTCTTTTTAATAGGCACCGGATTGTCATTAATTTGACATAAGCCGATTTTTTGTGGCTCTTTTTCGAATACCAAACATTTCTGTATAAAATTAAGTATTAAATTCATATTTTCTCCTTAGTTCATTTATATAATATAACCGATTCAAATAATCTTTCTCATACATTAAAACTATTTTTTGATCAAAGTTCATCATTACTTATGTTACAATATAGCTGTATAGTAATAAGGTTATGAACTTGAACAAGAATTGTTATAAAGATAATAAGAACCATTTTAAAATTGCGTGCGAACTTTCTGAAAAAATTTTTTCACATAATGAACTTATAAACATGCTTAAATGCGGAAATATTCCGGAACGACAAATAGCTGCTTTATGCCTCGATTACGTATGTAATGCAGATGAAGGAGAAATACTTATAAGCAATTTGATTGGTTGTGACGGCAAAATACGTGAAGCGACAGCGTTAAAAATTGACGAACTTTTATCGGCAGACAACAATGTCGGAGCTTTTTTAAATTATCCCGAAATATTTGCAAACGCATCTGTCGACATAAATGCAAATATATGCAGACTTGTTATCAACTCCGTTAATTTCATGAAACGACAGCCGAATTTTTCCAAAGCATATATTAATATTGTTATAAAATTTATAGATGAAACTTTCAGTGAAATGAATAAATTTATATACAAAGATAAAAAATATGTTATTAATAAACAGCTTTTTAAACTTTACTGGTGCCTGGAAAGCTTGAAACTTTTTGTTAATGAAATTGATCCAAACATGCTTTTACAGATTTTAACAAGAGCTTCTGAAGAGAGTGAATATACAATACGGGAAAAAGTTGCCCAAATAGTTCTCGAAATTAAAAATTCTGAATTTAAACCTTTAAGAAGTAAACTTATGAATGATGAAAACTACTATGTACGTACTGCTTTCCAGAATGTCACCAATAAATAAGAAATAACCTATAATACTATTTTGGATCTAAAATCTCAGTTTAACCTATTTACTTATACAATTAATCACTTTTTATGATAAAATATTAATTACTTTAAGGAGAGATATATGTACGGATTAATTTTAGCTGGAGGTTCCGGAAGCAGATTGTGGCCTTTGTCAAGAGAACTTTATCCTAAGCAACTTTTAAACATTCAAACCAGCGAGAGCCTGTTGCAGGCAACATTTTTAAGACTAAAGGAATGTATCAATGCTAAGAATATTGTAAGTATGACAGGGGTGAAACATCTTTCCAATGTCAAATATCAGCTTTCTTCAATTACGGAAAATCCTGTCGTTTTATCAGAGCCGATTTCAAAAAATACAGCACCTGCAATAATTCTCGGCACAAAATATATTACCGAAACATCGAAATCCGATCCGGTTATACTTGTTGTACCGTCTGATCATAAGATTAACAATACTAAGAGCTTTGTTGACACAGTTAAAGAGGGTGAAAAAATTGCGGAACAAGGTTATATTGTTACATTTGGTATTAAACCTTCATACCCAGAAACCGGTTATGGATACATAAATACATCAAAAATACAAGTATCGGAAGGCTTTAAGGTTAATAAATTTGTAGAAAAACCTGACGAAAAAACCGCAGAACAATACCTGGCTGACGGGAATTATTATTGGAACAGCGGTATTTTTATGTTTAAAGCATCCGTGCTGCTGGACGAAGCTTCTAAATTTACGCCTGAAATATATGAAAAATTGAAAAACTTCGATTTTACGAAATCTTCCGAAATACCTTTTACTGAGTTTGATAAGATGCCTTCTATTTCAATTGACTATGCAATTATGGAAAAGTCAGATAAAATTGCGCTGGTTCAACTAAAGAGCGACTGGAATGATTTAGGAAGCTGGAAATCAATATATGATGTAAGTAAAAAAGACGAAAACGGTAATGTTAAAATAGGACATGTAATTGATGAAGGTTCTAAAAATTCGTTCGTTTATTCTTCATCAAAACTTGTTGCAACAATCGGATTGGAAGACATCGTACTTGTTGAAACCGAAGACGCAATCCTTGCTTGCAAGGCAGATAAAACGCAAGAGGTAAAGAAAATTTTCGATACTTTAAAAAAACAAAATGATACTACACATAAAGTTCATAAAACTGTATATCGCCCTTGGGGATATTATACTGTTTTGGGAGAAGGAAAAGGATTTTTAACCAAAATGATTCATGTAAATCCGGGGCAAAAACTCTCTGTTCAATCTCATAATCATAGAAGTGAACACTGGGTTGTTTTGGAAGGCAAAGCAAAGGTTGTTCTTGAGGGAAAGGAACTGATTTTAAGCCCAGGGCACAGTGTAGACATCGCTGTTAAAGCTATTCATTCTCTTCAAAATCCTTATAATGAAGACTTAAAAATAGTAGAAGTTCAAAAAGGCGATCTGCTTGTAGAAGAAGATATAATACGTTATGAAGATATGTATGGCAGAGTATAAAATCTGACATGTCTTTATTTGTGGTAAGTTTCACCCTTTAAAATTTTGAATGCTCTATAAATTTGTTCTATAATTAATAACCTTGCAAATTGATGCAAAAAGGTCATCTTGGAAATACTGAGTTTGAAATCAGCTCTTTGAGAAACAATCGAAGAGAGTCCGCAAGAAGAACCTATTACAAAGACCAGATCATTTACCCCCGACACATTGATTTCATTTATTTTTGAAGCGAACTCTTCTGAAGACAACTGCTTCCCTTGTATCTCAAGAGTTATTACGTAAGAATCCGGCTTAATATGGGACAAAATCATTTGCCCTTCTTCATCCAATACTTTTGAAATTAAATTTTCATCTTTAATTTCAATAGGGGGAAGTTCAATTATCTCAACAGAACAATATGGAGTAAGTCGCTTTAAAAACTCATTTATTCCATCACGAAGAAACTGTTCTTTGATTTTTCCAAGTGCAATAATCTTAATTTTCATTCTTTAGAATAACCGTTATCCATTACAGATTGAGCATCATCCTTAGCAAATTGTCTTTTTTCTCTTACGGCTTTTATTGTTTTTTCATTTCTTATTGACGATTGAGCATCCTTTGCAACATTTGAAAAATTGATGTTGTTATAGCACCAAAATGCCGCAAATGCCAATGCAATAATAACTAATAATCTAATCATTTAACTTACCCTCTCCTGTTTTTTCTATATAAACACTTGTGGAAGGGAATGCAAAATTGATTCCTTCTTCTCTGAATTTATGTATAATTTTTCTTATTATCTGTCCTCTGTATTGTAGATATTCATAATAATTTATCACATGAGTTTGTGCAAACAGCCGGACTACAATTGAACTTGGCGCAAGATTATCAATAAAAGCAATTGCACCGTCTAAAATTTTATCGTCGGTTTCTGAAATTTCTTTCAATATTTCAACAGCTCTGTCAATTTTCTCATTCGGAGTTCCATATTCGATATCAATTGACAAATCGATTCGGCGTTTATTAACTTGCGAAATGTTTGTAATTTCTTCATTAGCTAAAACATTATTTGGGATATTAACAGGAAAACCGGTTAGCGTCCTTATTGTAGTTGAACGTAAATTGATTCTTTCAACAGTTCCTTCATAACCGTTAAAAGAAATATATTCTCCTACTTTATAAACCTTATCCGCCAGTAATGATACAGAACCAAATATATTACTTATAGTTTCTTTAGCTGCAAAACCTACTGCCAAACCTGTGATACCAAAACCGGCTATAAGAGATGCAACATTATAACCGAAGCTCTGCAAAAAATTTGCAAGTAACATAAATATTATAATGAATTTAATCATTTTTGACAGAATAGGCATTAAATTTAAAAGTGGCGAATCGGAATTTTTCTGCCTCAATTTGGCTTCCACTTTGTGACTAAACATATCAATACCCTTGCATATCAGGTAAATTACTCCCAAATTAATCAAAACTCCAAAAATGAAGCCGGAATGATTTATAAAAAATTTACCGATACTTTCAATGAACTTTATCATAAAACTTACGTTTAACTCTATATTTTCCATTTATGTTTCCTTCTACTTTAGTGATTTTAATTTTTTTAATTCATCCTGAAATGGTGAAATTTTCGTTAACTTATCCATTATAGCAGGCATCTTTTCTATGACAAAATCAATATCTTTTTCTTGGGTAAATCTGGATAGAGAAAATCTGATTGAGCCATGGAGTGCTGTAAACGGAATGCCCATAGCTCTTAAAACATGGCTGGGCTCAAGAGAACCGGATGTGCAAGCACTGCCTGAGCTTGCACAAATACCAAAATCGCTCAGATGAAGAAGAATAAGCTCACCTTCCACGTATTCAAAACCAATATTTGTTGTATTTGGCACTCTATTTAAAGCGGATGAATTTAGTCTTGCATTAAATACGTTTTTTAAAATACCTATTTCAAGTTTATCTCTCAAACGTTTAACTTCTGTTCCTTCATAAGTAAGAGATTCCTTCGCAAGTTCAGCAGCTTTTCCCATTCCCGCGATATAAGGAACATTTTCTGTTCCGGCTCTAAGTCCTCTTTCCTGATGTCCCCCGTTTATAAGCGGAGTTAATCGACACTTTTTATTTACATATAAAGCACCTACGCCTTTTGGTGCATGAAATTTGTGTCCTGAAATCCCAACCATATCAATTTGCGTATCTTTTACTATCATCGGGATTTTACCTGCTGCTTGCACGCCATCCACATAGAATATTGTTTCAGGCGATTTTGACTTAATAATCTCAGCAATTTCCTCAACAGGATTTACGACTCCGACTTCATTATTTGCCCACATTACAGAAACCAGTGCCGTATCTTTACGGATTTTTTCTTTTAATTCTTCCAAATCCAATTCACCCTGCGAATTTACGGAAATATAATCAACCTCATACCCCTGATTTTCAAAGAATTTATAAGTATTCAAGACGCAAGGATGTTCCAACTTGGTTGTTATAATATGTTTTTTCTCTCTGTGACAATTCAACGTCCCTTTAATTGCCATATTTGCAGATTCTGAGCCGCAAGAAGTGAAAAAGATTTCTTTTACATCACCTGCACCATAAAAATCTCTTACCTGTTCCCTTGCAATCTTTAAGGCTTCTGCAGGTCTTTTGGCGAAATCGTACATGCTTGAAGGATTGGCATATTCCGATTTTAAATACGGAAGCATAACTTCTAAAACCTTATCATCCACTTGAGTTGTAGCATTATTGTCTAAATATATCATAAATTACTTTTACTCCGCCTGTTCAACCACTATATTAGAATCGACTTTCGCCTTTAAAACTGATTCTACAAAGTTTTTCAATGTCATAGAAGCGTTTTTGCAAGACGAGCAGACCCCGATTAATTTTACTTTCACAGTATTTCCTTCTATGTCAATAAGTTCAATATCTCCTCCGTCTTTTTGAAGCTGCGGAGAAATTTCTTGTTCAATAACTTTTCCTATTCTCAGTATTTTTTGAGTCGGAGTAAGCTTAGAATCTGATTCCTGCTTTTTGTAATAAGTATCAATTATATCTTGAATTGCACCCTTACACCTTCCGCATGCTCCTCCGGCTTTTGTATAATTTGTTACTTCTTCAACTGTTTTTAAGCCGTTTATTTTAATAGCTTCCCATATCTGATTTTCTGTGACATTAAAACAGGTGCAAACGATTTTATCAACATTGCTCTTGCTAAAACCAATTTCAACATCTTCGCCATAGTATTTTTTGAGTGCATCTTCCAATGCTTCCTGTCCCATCACAGAACAGTGCATTTTCTCCTGAGGAAGCCCTCCGAGTTCATCTGCTATGTCCTTGTTGGTAATTTTCCTTACTTCATCAAGCGTTTTTCCTATAATCATTTCTGTCAAAATACTTGAAGAAGCAACAGCAGAACCGCATCCGAATGTTAAAAATTTTGCTTCTTTGATTTTATCACCGTCAAGTTTTATATATAATTTTAAAGAGTCACCGCAAGCTAAAGAACCCGCTTCACCTATTAAGTCTGCATCATCTATTTTTCCGACATTTCTTGGATTTCTGTAGTGGTCCAAGACTTTCTCCGAATATTCCCACATAATAATAACCTCTTCTGTAGTTGAAATTTTCAACTAAATTGTAAAACAAACAGATTGATTTTTAAAGTCGATAATTTACCATATAAAAAGAGCGGTAACTTTACCGCTCCTTTTGCTTTAGTTTATGAGTATTACTCTTATTTATCTTTATTCTTATTTGCGAACTTGCCGATAAAAGCACCTATTAATGCTAATCCTGCCGCTCCTGCAAGCATTGTAAGTCCCATTCTCGGAGTCTTACATTTCGCTACAACGTCATCAGTTAATTTATTCCCTGCTTCTTCATATGCAGCTTTCCATTTTTCATATGCTTTTCCATAATTTTCAAAATTGAAGTCCGATTTCTTTGAAGTTATTAGGGTTCTTAGCGCATCGACTTCTGTTTTGGCTTTTTCTGCAATTTCTTTGTATTGGGGCAATTCTTTTGCTCTTTCAACTACACTTTTATCTGTCATTACAAAATCTCTGAATTCTTTTAGGGATTTCAAATTATCATCAGTAATTTTAGCTAACTCAACGCCTTCATTTTCACCGACTTTAAAAGTTTTGTCTTTTGATGCTTCTTTAAATCTCGCAAGAGCCTCATCAACAGCTTTTTTATCATCCTTATCAGTCGATTCTATAAGCGTATCAATAAATGTTTTTGCGCCTTCACCTTCGCTTAGCTTTTTATTTCCGCTCAACAAATCTACTAAGACATTGTCTTGCTCCCGTTTGATTGCATCCAATCGATTTTGATAATCCGTAATTCTATCAGCACAGCCGGATTCTTGCATAATTTTACCGAGTTCATCATTAGCTTCTTTTACCTTTGCTGCTTGCTCTTCCAGAATTTTCCAAGGCGAATCTGCGGCTTTATCTTTTTCTACCATTTGGTGGACAAACCTATCTTGAGCATTTGTTTGCTCTACCATCTCTGCCATAGCATAGTCTATTGCTTGTCCGGGATTATCCGCATATTTTGTAGCAATATTAAAATTTGTCCACTTGGTTAACGCTGCACCTCCTGCTGCACCCAGTGCCGCACCGCCTAAAGCGTAGGGTAACACAGAGGGCCTTGATTGTACCATCATTTCATCTGACATAATTGATTACTCCTTATATTTACAACTAACCTTTTTATATAATTAAACCAATATTACCTTCTTAAATACATGAACAATTTTTGTTCCCCAAAATTGACAAAATTTTTGTTAAAATTTACAAAAGTTTACATTAACATTAGTAATGAAACAATAAGGAACCGGCTTTTATTTACTCCTTTATTTACCACTTTACCCCTTTATCTCTTTAAAACCTGTTCACAGACATTTGTTTTCGGGATAAAAGATTCTCCTTCAAGGTTGATATTATTTACAATAGCAGAACGTTTTTTACGGAAAAGCATATCAATAAATGCTTCCAGCCTTGTAACAAATCCGGCTTCACCTGTATGCTCATCTATAGTTAAAGCAAGCATCGGTTTTTCGTAGCTTTTTTCTTTACGCACAATGCTATCTATCATAAGAGAATCCGGTCCGCAACCGAAAGCATTAAGAGTAATAATACCGTCAATTTTATTATCTTTTAAGTAATGACCTGCAGCACCTGACATCTCAGCACTATTTGCCCAATAATTATGAACACCTATTGACGTCAATCCTTCTTGCATTTGTTCATCTGTTAATTGCAATGCAGTGTACACATTCGCACCCATTTTTTCCAGCTTATTAATTATTTTCATACAAGCACGTTCGTCATACATGTTATAACCATGAGAAATGAGTGCAATGTTAATCATTCCCGAATTTTCATCCGATTCAAGAGAAACTTTACCTTCAAGCGCATACTTCAGAGCTTTTTTATAACCGAGTCCGGAACGCATCATGACATGAAAATTGTTGTATACCTTCCATCCCTGTTTGGATGCTTTTTTTATCTCCTCAAAACTCGTTATCCCAAAAGGCGCAACTGATTCTTTTAAAAAAGTATACAAACCTTGATTTTTCGCAGATTTATCCAATGTCGGCTCAATAATTCTAAATTTCCCTTTTATCACATTACGAACTAAATCAGGCAGACCCCTAATTTTTGAACAATTATAAACCTTTGGAGCTATTGATTGCAATGAAGGGACAAATATATTTTTAACACCTTTATTTAAAAGATTAATAATATGACCCAAATAAATTTTAATAGGAAGACAGGTTTCCGTTACAACCAGAGCAGAACCTTCTGACATTGTTTGTTTTGTCGTCGGGTCGGAAAGAATAATTTTAAAACCCAAACTTGAAAAGAAACCATACCAAAAAGGATAATACTCATAAAAAGACATACCCCTTGGTATACCTATTACTAAATCTTCAGTATTTTTGCTCATTTATATTCCTTAAAACTACCTGTGATTAAATATTATATCGAAAATAACATATTGTCTAGAAATTTTTATAACTGATACATTTTGTTTTTAGGTTATAATACTTTTATGCTTAAGGGTAAGAAAATTTTAGTAGGGATAACAGGCGGAATTGCTGCATATAAGATTCCGCAGTTAATTCGTTTATACAAAAAAAACGGTGCTGAAGTTAAAGTAGTTATGACACCTTCCGCAGAAAATTTCGTTACAAAATTAACACTGCAAACCGTTTCGGATAATGAAGTTTACATAAACAATTATGAAATTGAAGAGTACAAACCGGAACATATTTCGCTTTGTGATTGGGCAGATATTTTTGTTATTGCACCTGCTTCAGCCAACACTATTTCTAAAATTGCAAATGGAATCTGTGACAACCTGTTGACATCTATTGCCTGCGCTTTTAAGGGAAAAATATTATTTGTACCGGCAATGAATACCGGTATGTGGGAAAATCCATTTGTGCAAGAAAATATTAGAAAACTCCAAAATGCAGGATATATAGTTCTTGAACCAAATTCAGGATATCTTGCCTGCGGAACAGAAGGGAAAGGCAGAATGCCTGAGCCTGATGAAATCTATGAAAAAACCTCTGAAATTCTTAATGGTAACAAACTGCTGAGCAGAAAACGTATTTTAATAACAGCAGGCGGTACAAAAGAAAAAATTGACCCCGTTCGGTATATTACAAATTGCTCTTCCGGCAAAATGGGAATCGCACTTGCCGACTGTGCTTATTCTATGGGCGCAGAAGTCACATTAGTCTCAACATTCACTATTGATAAGCCGTATAGAAATATCGTATCAGAATCCGCAATAGAGATGGAAATTGCCGTGAAATCCGAATTAAACAAGCAGGATTGTGTAATCATGGCAGCTGCAGTTGCAGATTACAGAATAAAAGATTATTCCGAGCAAAAAATAAAGAAAAACGGAGAGAATGAAATTACTCTTACGTTTACTCAAAATCCTGATATTTTGAAAGAAATCTGCACAATGGAACACAAAGGAAAGATAGTAGGATTTTGTGCTGAAAGTGAAAATTTGTTGGAAAACGCAAAAATAAAAATTAAAAATAAAGGCTGTGATTATC
The DNA here is from genome assembly GCA_016287985.1 of Candidatus Gastranaerophilales bacterium. GTDB lineage: Bacteria > Cyanobacteriota > Vampirovibrionia > Gastranaerophilales > Gastranaerophilaceae > CAG-196. The sequence goes on along the minus strand of JAEEXX010000007.1, from coordinate 8,917 downwards.
TCATTGCAAATGATATTTCAAGAAAAGATATCGGATTTTCCGGAGATAATAATGAAGTTTACATACTTGATAAAAATCTAAATATAAGTCATATTAAAAAAGACAGCAAAATTAATATTGCCAAAAAGATTTTGGAGAAAGTCTTTGAAGGGGTAAATATATCATAATTAAACGTTCCGGAGAAGAGTTTTGAATAAGTATGAAATAGTTGAAAAAATCGAAGCTTTTGCGCCTCTTAATACACAAGAACCATGGGATTGCAGCGGGTGGATCATAGATAATGGTTTTTCTGAAATTAGTAAGGTTTTGTTTGCTCTTACAATAACAGATGAAATATACGAACAGGCAATCTCCAAAGATTGTGATTTAATAATATCGCATCATCCTTTATTTACAGTACCTCTACGCTATAAAAACATCAACATGTATTGTGCTCACACGAATTTTGACAAGGCATACGGAGGAACAACAGACTTGCTTCTTAAAAAATTGGGATTTGTGGGAGAACCTTATGGTGATTTTGTTCGACTTGTTGACTTGAAGCAGGAAATAAACCCTGAATTTTTAAAAGCTAAACTTTTATATCTTTCTCCAAAGTTACGCACTGTCAATAACCATGATACAAAAACCATAAGTAAAGTCGCTTTTTGCGCAGGTTCAGGAGCTGAATTTATTAAAGATACACCTTGTGATGCTTTTGTTACAGGTGATATTAAATTCCATACAGCGATTGAAGCGGATAAAATTCTGTTTGATATAGGGCATTTTGAAAGTGAAATTTTTTCGGTAAAGGCTCTAAGAGAAATTGCGGGATTAAGTGAAAAAGAAGGGATTATTGCATATGAAAAAAGTCCTTTTGCTTAGTTTTTTGATATTATTAATAATTCCTGCCGTATTTGCTTATGAAACAATCATAATCAAATATCCGCCCGGAGAATTATGGGTCAAGGCATATTATAAAAGACTCGGAAATGAGGCAATTTTGCAATATGTACCAAACGGTCAAACGAGTAAAGATTGGAAAAGAACTATTATTGTGCATTCTTACTATGATTCTGCTTATCCAATACGTAACTTTACAATGACCGAACTTTTAAAAATGCAAAAAACAAATCCTACTGGGAAATACAGATATTTAAAAATGACGGACAGAGAATCTATGGCAACAAGATGTACAGATGATTACAAAAATGTTAAGGCTCAATGCGAATTTTATAGAATTACTTACGTTCATAACGGAATTGTTACCCTGCATTACGTTAACAGAGATAAGGAAGATTTTAAAGATAATTACAGGCAGTGGTTTGATATTATATGGAAAGCAAAATATTATAACAGCTACTACAGAGACGAGAGAACTTTTGATAAGTCAGAGTACTTTGAGCTTTGGGATGATTAATTTATTAATCCGAATTTTGGCATGCCAAAAAGTTTATGATTGTTTTTTATAATTTAGTAGAACATTTATTGTTAATGTGATATTTAGAATTTGTCAAGAATTTTTACATAAAATTTTCATTAAAATTTTAACAAACTTAATATTGTTACAAAATGTAAATGTAGCGTGTTTATTGGGTTGCATGGATTGTAACATGATGTTAAATTTTTGATTCGATTACTTGTTTGAACTATCATAATCACAGGGGATAATTTTTAATGTTCGAGATGTTATCCTGTTATTAAAGGATAGTTATAAATTATAAGAAGAAATATAATAGCTAACCTTTTAGTGTACTATTAGGAGGGTATTTGACAATGCAGAACAGTTTAAGCACAGATGGAAAAATTATAGAATTTGCCTCAAAGGCAGCTGATACCGGGAAAGGAATGTCTATTCCTGGCGATTTATCAAATCACACTGGAGTCGCCACTCCTGAAACTTTACTTTCTGCACAAATTAAGCCTTTGAATAGCGATACTGTTTGCGTGATTAAGAAAGATGGCACGAAAGAGCCTTTTGACCCTCGAAAAATTATTAATGCTGTTAAAAAGTCTGCAACCCGTGCTCTAGTTGAATTTACAGAGGGGGACTTGAAAAGTATATGTGACTTCGTAAATAATAATATTATAAGGATGAATAAACAGGAAGTTACTATTGCAGAAATGCATAATCTTGTTGAAAGCGCCTTAGAACATCTTTACCCGCAGGTTGCGCAAAGTTACAGAAATTATAGAAACTACAAACAGGATTTCGTACATATGCTCGACAAAGTTTATCAAGAATCACAAAGAATTATGTATATTGGTGATAAAGAAAACTCTAATGCCGATTCTACATTAGTATCAACCAAACGTTCACTAATATTCAATGAACTTAATAAAGAGCTTTATAAAAAATTCTTCTTAACAGTTGATGAACTTCAGGCGATTCGTGACGGTTATATTTACATCCACGATATGTCAGCGAGACGTGATACGATGAATTGCTGCTTATTTGATGTCGCAACCGTTCTTAAAGGCGGCTTTGAGATGGGAAATCTTTGGTACAATGAACCAAAGTCACTGGATGTCGCATTTGATGTAATCGGTGATATAGTTATGGCCGCTGCCAGTCAGCAATACGGTGGTTTTACAGTTCCTGAAGTTGACAAGATTCTTGCTCCATATGCCGAAAAAACTTTCCAACGGCAGAATGAAAAATATTTATGCTTAGGTTTGGATTTTGAAAAAGCAAGAGATGCTGCTATGGAAGATGTCAGAAAAGATTTTGAACAAGGCTTCCAGGGTTGGGAATATAAGTTTAATACCGTTGCATCCTCAAGAGGAGATTATCCGTTCATCACTGTCACAGCAGGTCTGGGAACAGAACCTTATGAAAAAATGGCAACACTTGCTATGTTAAAAATTCGTATGGGCGGACAAGGTAAGAAAGAAAATAAAAAACCGGTATTATTCCCGAAAATTGTTTTCTTATATGATGAAAATCTCCACGGAGAAGGCAAAATCAATCATGACTTATTTGAAGCCGGAATTGAATGTTCTAAGAAGGCTATGTATCCGGACTGGTTATCACTTTCAGGGGATGGTTATGTTGCATCTATGTATAAAAAATATGGCAGAGTCGTTTCTCCTATGGGTTGCAGAGCGTTTCTGTCTCCATGGTACGAAAGAGGCGGAATGGAACCGGCTGATGAAAATGATAAACCGGTATTTGTAGGCCGTTTTAATATAGGTGCAATCAGTTTACACCTACCAATGATTTACGCAAAAGCTAAAAAAGAAAGCAGGGATTTTTATGAAGTTCTCGATTACTATATGGAATTAATCAGACAACTTCATATCAGAACTTATGAATACTTAGGAGAAATGAAAGCTTCTATTAATCCGCTGGCTTATTGCGAAGGTGGATTCCTCGGCGGACATTTGGGCATCCATGACAAAATTAAGCCTTTACTTAAATCTGCAACCGCATCGTTTGGAATTACAGCGCTTAATGAACTTCAAGAAATATATAATGGTAAGTCACTCGTTGAAGATGGCGAATTTGCAATTGAAGTTATGAAGCATATTAATGAAAAAGTTGCACAATTTAAAAAAGAAGACGGCAATATGTACGCTCTTTACGGAACACCTGCAGAAAATCTTTGCGGATTACAAGTAGAACAATTCCGTAAAAAATACGGTATAGTTCCAAACGTTTCCGATAAGCCGTATGTTTCAAATTCATTCCACTGTCATGTTTCGGAAAAAATTACACCGATTGAAAAACAGGATTTGGAAAAACGTTTCTGGGATTTAATGAATGGTGGTAAGATTCAATATGTTAAATACCCGTTAGACTATAATACTGATGCAGTTAAGACACTTGTTTTAAGAGCAATGGATATGGGTTTCTATGAAGGTGTAAACCTTTCCCTTTCATACTGTGATGATTGCGGACATCAGGAATTGAATATGGATGTTTGCCCGAAATGCGGAAGTCGTAACCTGACTAAGATTGACCGTATGAACGGATATCTTTCATATTCACGTGTAAAAGGTGATTCTCGTCTTGCAGATCACAAGATGGAAGAAATCAAAGACAGAGTTTCAATGTAGTTTATAAAGTTAATATAAATAAATCTCTCCTATTATGGAGAGATTTATTTTGCCATATGAATTATTATGCTAAAATAATATTATGCCACGATATATTGCAATTACCGATATTCATGGGGAATTAGAAAAACTGGATAGCGTTCTATCAAAAATAGAAACGCTTCCGGATGATATTTTTGTGTTTATGGGAGATTATATTGACAGAGGACCTTATTCCAAGGGAGTCGTAGAACGTGTCATTGAACAAAGCAAGACTCATAAATGCGTCTACCTTATTGGTTCTCATGAATATGCATACTTGCATTCTCAAACGGATGATTATTATAATTATCTTTTTTGGAATTACGGAGGCCCGGCTACAGTAAAAAGTTACGGCAGTTTTGAAAATATAGGAAAAATTCACGGAGATTTCTTTAAAAACTTAGAATTTTATTATTTAACAGATAATTATTTGTTCGTTCATGCCGGAATAAACCCTATTTATCCCCTTGAAAAACAAGATGAAGTTGATTTGGTCTATATCAGACATAATTTTATATATTCAAAACACAATTTACCGCAAAAGATTATTTTCGGTCATACAGAATTCGATAAACCGTACATCGATGAAGGTAAAATCGGAATTGACCTTGGCTGCGGCAAGTATAAAAATGGAAAACTCTGTGCACTTATTCTGGATAATGGGAAAGAGGAATTTGTATATTCTTAGAAGAACATATTAAAATTAAAAATCAAAAAGTTCTTTTATATGAATTTCTAATGCATTTGCAATTTTTATTAGAGATTTTAATCCGGGTTCATTGATATTAACTTCAATTTTACCTATAAAATCTAAGCTCAATCCGGTCTTTTCTGCTAATTTTTCTTGAGTTAAGTTTTTGCTTTCTCTAAAATATTTAATTCTTTTGCCAATATACTTATATATAATTTTTTCATCCATTTGATTATTTTACTGGATGTAATAACATAATATTACTGGTACATATCCAGTAGAAAGGGGCAATAAACTTATGCGCAAAAAAATAATACTTATAGACTTAGACGGAGTATTAAATACCTATAATGGAACTTTTAATGAAAACATAATACCACCAATTAAAAGAGGTGCATTAGATTTTGTTAAACAATTGTCGACAAATTATACAGTCAAGATTTTCACTACACGAAACAAACATTTAGTGACAGAATGGGTTAATAAAAATAATTTAAAAGGCTATATCAGCGATATTACAAACGTCAAAGAACCTTGTTTTTTGCTAATTGATGACAGGTGTATTAATTTTAATGGAAATTACAAAGAATTAGAAAGACAAATTGATGAATTCAAAGTATGGTATAAATAAAGCTTAGTTAAAAACTATATTTACCCCCTACCCTTTTAAATAAGCCTCAATAAAACCGTCTAAGTCACCATCCATTACAGCATCGACATTACCGACCTCAAAACCTGTTCTGTGGTCTTTAACCATCTTATAAGGGTGGAAAACATATGAGCGGATTTGCGAACCAAAATTTATATCAAAATTTTCACCCTTTAACTCTGCAAGTTTCTTTTCATGTTCTCTCTGCCTGATTTCAAGCAGCTTTGATGCAAGCATTTCCATGGCAATTTCTTTATTCTGCAGCTGAGAACGTTCCTGTTGGCATTTTATAACGATTCCTGTCGGTTTATGCAGGATACGAACAGCTGTTTCAACTTTATTAACATTTTGACCACCAGCACCGCCTGAACGCATTGTATCAACCTCCAAGTCTTCAGGAGGAATTATAATAGTTTTTTCATAATCGGGAATAATAGGTGAAACTTCGCACGATGCGAAACTCGTTTGACGTTTACCGTTTGCATTAAATGGAGAAATACGAACAAGCCTGTGTACCCCCTTTTCTGCTTTAGAGTATCCGTATGCATATTTCCCCGAAATTCTTATTGTAGCAGACTTTATCCCGGCTTCTTCACCTTCGGATTTATCAACAAGATCAACTTTCCAACCCTTTGATTCTGCCCATCTGGTATACATTCTAAGTAGCATTTCAGCCCAATCCTGAGCATCAGTCCCGCCCGCACCGGCATTTATACTCAAAAATGCATCAGCAGTATCATATTCACCGGAAAGCATCTTTTGCAAATCAAATTTATCAAGATTTTTTTCAAGTTCAATAAGCGCAGCTTCACTTTCATTTATTAATTCTTCATCACCGATTTCTTGCGCAGCTTCCGCATCAGAAATAACCGAATTCCAATAAGAAATCATCTCTATCTTATCTTTTATTTCACGAATTTGTTGACCAATTTCGGAAGCAAACTTCTGGTCTGCCCAAACTTCCGGCGACTGTAATTTTGTTTCAAGCGATTTTAGCTCATCCGCCATTTTTTCTGCAGAGTCAAAGACACTCCTTATTTTTATTCACACGCTCTTTTAAATCATCCAATAACATTTTTTAATAACTCCAAAACCTTATTATGTATTTCTTCAACAGACCTGGTGGCATCAATAACCTTAACCCTTTCCGGTTCCTGTTTCGCTATTTCAAGATAACCAAGCCTAACCCTTTCAAAGAATTCAATCCCTGAAGATTCCATTCTGTCTTTTTCTGTTCCGACTCTCTCCATTGAAGTTTCAACATCGATATCAAATACAAGCGTCAAATCCGGTTTTAAGCCGTTAACCGCCATTTCATTCAAAGCCTTAAGTTCAGCTATATTTACCCCTCTACCATAACCTTGATATGCTATTGTAGAATCCGTGTGACGATCACAAAGAACTATCATACCGTTTTTTACAGCGGGTTTTATTATACAATCAGCATGTTGTGCTCTGTCAGCAAGAAAAAGAAAAGACTCACACCTCGGAGAAACTTCTCCGTCATAATTCAGAAGGATTTCTCTCACTCTTTCCCCCAAACCTTTTGCTCCGGGTTCACGAGTCAACAGAGTTTTATACCCTTTACTCCTAAGGTATTCGTCCAGCAACTTTATCTGAGTGGTTTTACCGCACCCATCAGCCCCTTCAAATGTTATAAATAATCCCTTTGGCATCATTCCCTCACTATAATACAATTTTACAACAAATAGAATTTCTGTGTAGTGGACTGATTTTTATTACTTTGATATAATCAGCATATGGGCGGAGAAATTGAACAACTTCAGGAGATACTAAAAAAAGACCCTTCAAACTTTCAAACGAGAAGAGAGCTTTCCGTTCTGCTTGCAGATAGCGGATTTAATGAAGAAGCTCTTGCAAACCTTCAATATCTAACGAAATATTTTCCTGATGATGCGGAAATTTTTTACAATATAGGCATTATATATGAAAAGATGAGAAATTTTGGCGAAGCTGAAAAAGCTTATAAGAAGGCTGTCTCGATTTCTCCGCAAGCTGATTTTTTCTACAACCTCGGAGAAGTGTTTGTGAATCAAGAAAATTGGGATGAGGGCATTGAAGCCTTTAATGAAGTTTTGAAAACGGATTTAAATGATGGGAATTGTTATTTTAATCTTGGAATTTGTTATTACCATAAGGAAGAATTAAAACAAGCGGAAAATTGTTTCCAAAAAGCAATTGAGCTAAACCCTCAAGATTTATATGCAGAATTTTATCTTGGAAATATTTATCAAGAAGAAGGTTTGACTAATTTTGCGGAAGAATGTTATAAAAAAGTTTTAGAAATTTCTCCTGATTACAGCTGGGCTTATTTTAATCTTGCTTCAATTGCATATCAAAACGGAAATATTGACGAGACTAAATCCAATCTGTTACTAACGATTGAATATAATGACCAGGACATTGAAGCATATAAACTACTTGCAAAGATTTCAATCAAAGATGGTGACGTGGAAAACCTTTTATCCATTCTTCATACAAGACTGGATAAGGAACAAAACGGAGATTTATTTTACATACTTTCTCAAGTGTACAAATATCTTGGTATGGCTCAAGAATATGCTCAGGCTTTGGATAACGCTTTGAAAAATTCGTTAACTCTCACATACGACCATACAATAGTGAAAAATGAATTTGACAGGATAAAATCCGGATTCGATACAGATCTTGAACCGCCTCAAGAAATTGAAGAATACGAAGAAGAAAACCAGGGAAATTATGAAGAGGAAGAAGAAGAATTTGATGAAGATGAGTATGACGAAGAGATTTTAGATGATGACGAATCTGAAGATGAAAGTGATAATAAGCAGGGTTAAATGTTAAGTAATATTTATATTAAAAATTATATACTTATAGATGAACTTGAATTGAGTTTTGCCAATGGTTTAAATATTATAACCGGCGAAACCGGAGCCGGCAAAAGTATCTTAATTAACGCAATTGATATTGCTTTCGGTGCGAAAGCAGGAAAAGAAGTTATTAAAACTGGCTCTGAAAAAGCCATAATAGAACTTACCGTTAAAAATAACAAACATAGCTTAAAAAAAATATTTGAAGATTTTTGTATTGATAACAACGGGGATGAAATAATAATCTCAAGAGAAATTACACAAACAGGCTCACGTTCAAGAATTAATGGTTGTCTTATAAATCAAGAATGTTTAAAACAAATGAGAGAATTGTTTTTAGATATTCATTCACAGCATCAAGCATATACATTTTTACAGCCAAAATATCACATTACTCTTTTGGACGAATACATAAAGAATCCGCTCCTTGACGAATATAAACATGCTTTTCTGGAATACAAAGATATGCTTGAGGAGCTGGAAAAGTTAAAATTTGCTTCCCAAAAAACAGAGGAGCAAATAGAATTTCTTAAGTTCCAAGCAAATGAAATAGAAACTGCGAATATCAAATCCGCTCAGGAAGATGAAGATTTAAATAATGAATTATGCGTTCTTGAAAATGCAGAAAAGCTTAAAGAACTTACAGGG
>JAEEXX010000072.1 GCA_016287985.1 Candidatus Gastranaerophilales bacterium | reverse complement strand
ATTAGCTCCCATAGAATTATTAATTACGCTGAAATCGGATTTTCTGAGCAGGTGTGTTATAAGCCCGGATGTCGTTGTTTTGCCATTTGTACCTGTTATATTTATTTTACTGCCTCTAATTTTAGAATTTGCATATTGTAAAAAGTCAGGACATATTTTTAGAGTCAAAAAACCAATAATAGATGTTCCGGATGAAATTCTCGTAAATCTTAAAAATATATATGCAAGCTTTGCTAAAATTAGCGAAATTAAGAACCTGATTTTACCCATTCCCACTCTCAATATGTCTGTAAAAAATAGTACTATAATCGTATTCCATTTTTATAGCTTATAGAATATAATCAATCATAATACAAAAATACCAGTTAGCCTATGATTTTTACAATTTTAACCACAATAGTTTTTATATCTGAATTGATAATTGCAAATACTCTTATTTCAAAGCTCAGAGCTTTTGATAAAGTTCTATGCGAAATGAATGATACTGTTGCGGAACTGAACCCCAAAATAAAAGATGTCGGTTATTTGATTAAAAATATATCAGCGCAGTGTGTAGAATTTGCATACGACTTTATTTCAAAACTAAAAAACAAACGAGATACTTCAATATCAAATATTATAAATAAACTTCTTATAATGTTTATTCTATGGAAAGTAAATTTAAAATTTATTCAAAGAATAAAGAGTTCCCGCTTTCTAAAACGCTTTAATAGGGGTTTATCATTACTGAAATATATGATACAATGAAAATAACAGAAAGAGGTACAAGATGAGCGATAAAGAAAACTCCTCAATATGCTTTGGGCTAGGACTGCTAGCAGGTATTCTTGGTGGAATGGCTGCGGGAATTTTGTTTGCGCCATGTCCTGGAGAAGAAATGAGGGCAAAAGTTAAAGATACAGTGTGTGATTTGGCTGAAAAATACTCGCCGGAAGTTCAAGAAGCGAAAAAACAAGCGTTGGAATCCATTGATTTATTAAAATACAAACTTGAAAAACAGTATAAAAAATTTGGGAATATGCTCAAATCTAAAAAATTGAGAAGAGCAAAAGAGTTGGAAGATATTAGTGACTATGATTTTAACTAGGAGTGGGATAAATTAGGCATGGATACAACAGCGCAATTGAATATAAGTCTGACTTTTTTAGCATACGGAACACTGATAATTATTTTAGTCGTAGGAGGAATGCTTGCAAAAGTTTTCTATGACTTATCAAAACTTACGAGAAATGTTGATGATACGGTTACAATTGTCAAAACAGAATTAGAACCTACATTGAAAAATGTTAATAAATCTGTTGAAATTGTTAGCGGTGTAATAATTAAAACTGATGAAAATATTAAAAAAGTAAAAAGCTTTATTTCTAAAACACCGCTCAAACTTCTGGGCAATTTGTTAAAGCTGTCCTCAAAGGCATCTAAGGGATTTTGGTCAGGGCTTTCAACGGCTTTGAAAATGTTTTCAAAAAAATAGTTATTTATATTAGACAAATTGCGGATAAAATAATTTTATTAAATAGTTAAACTACAAATAAAGGAGAAAATATTATGTCAGTAACAAGATTTTTAGCAGGTTTTGCAATTGGTGCAGCAATTGGTGCTGTAGCAGGGATTCTTCTTGCTCCCAAATCAGGGGAAGAAACACGAGAAATTCTCGGTGACATGGCATCAGATATAGCCAAAAAAACTGATGCAAAAGTTAAGGATATCCAAAAAAAGGCTGATGACATTGTTTCAGATGTTCAAGAAAAGAGCGAAGAAATTATGTCAAAATTGTCAGATATGCTAGGTAAAAAAGGAGAATCAGAGGCTTAAAACTAAATAAGATTTACAAATAAAAAAGAGGAAACGGTTAAATGGTTTCCTCTTTTTCGTTAAATTAAAACATTTTTAGCAATTCATCAGAATCGAATTCAAATTCTTTAACCTGTTTTTTTGATACCGGCAGTATCATCACTATTTTGTTCTGTTTAGATTTTTTGTCTTTTTTCATTATTTCTGTTAATTTTACCGGATTAAATTTTTTAGCAACATTAATATTTTTGAAGTTATATTTTTCAAGAAGTTCAATGGACAATCTATAGTATGAGTAATTAATCAATCCCTTTTTATAGGCTATATTAAAAGCAAAAAACATACCATATACAACAGCTTCACCATGACTAAATTTTTTATATTTCGTAATAGTTTCCAGAGCATGAGCCAGAGTATGTCCAAAATTAAGAATTTTACGCAAAGATGATTCTTTTTCATCAGCTTCCACAACAGCAGTTTTTAATTTTAGAGAATAATCAATTATCCTAATTAAAGTTACCGAATCTAATTCAAAAAATTTGTCGCAGCATAATGTCATATATTCGTAGAAATATATTGATTTGCTATAATTGCAGCTGGCTTCAATAAAAGCATATTTAAGTATTTCGCCCAAGCCTGACATAAGATTTTTTTTGTCCAAACTTTTTAAAAAATTTATATTTATGAATACGGCTTTTGGCTGGTGAAACGCGCCTATAATGTTCTTGCCGTCATTTAAATTAATGGCCGTTTTTCCGCCGACAGAAGAATCGACCATGGAAAGCAAGGTTGTCGGAATTTGGATATAATCTATTCCCCTCATATAAGTCGCAGCTGCAAATCCGGTTATATCACCTATAACACCGCCTCCAATTGCAATCATAATGTCGTTTCTCGTCAGACCGAGTTTATAAGCGGTTTCAAGAATTTTCATATAATTTTTAAAATTCTTTTCTTTTTCACCATCAGGAATAATTATAAACTCCTTAGGATTTAATGATAGAAATTGTTCATAAAGAGAATAAACTTTTTTTGATATTACAATAAGTCTTTTTTTCCCCGCAGTAAATTCATCCAGATCTGATTTTAGTTTATTAAAACCACTATCAGAAATTTCTATATCATAGTCATTTACATTTACATGAAGTATTTGTTTCATTAATATTTCCTAAGATAAAATCTACCACCTCTTCTATCAATAAAGCTCCTGTATCAATTATATAATGTGCTTTCTGATAGTTGTTCTCTCTGGCTTTCAAAAGTTTTGCAAGCGTTTCTCTCGGATTCTTACAATTTAGAAGAGGCCTGTTACTATTCTGTAATATTCTATAATATAATACATCAATGTCAGATTTCAAATAAAAAACGGTGCCAAAATTTAATAAAGTACACCTGGTATCAGGATTTTCGAATGCGCCTCCGCCAACGGATATAATCTTACTTTCCCCAGTACATACCAATTTAATAGTATCGTATTCTAATTTTCTAAAATAATCTTCAGAATATTTAGAAAAAATCTCTGTTATAGACATGCCTTGTGTTTTTTCAATAACACAATCCGTATCGACAGGAATGTAATCCGGAAGTTTCTCAGCAAGTTTATTACATACAAATGATTTTCCGCATCCGGGCATGCCTATTAAAACAATATTATTTTTTTTCATAATGAGCTTTCATTTCAGTCAAACTATCACCACCAAGCTTTGCCAATAACTCATCAACAAGTATTATAGCTACCCTGGCCTCCGCCACTACTGCACAGGCAGGAACTGCGCACACATCAGATCGTTCAAAATGTGCTGACGCAGGTGTCATATCTTTCAAGTCTACAGTCGCAAGTGATTTTTTCATTGTGGGTATGGGTTTCATTGTTCCTTTTACAACCAATGTTTCACCATTTGACATTCCACCTTCGATTCCGCCTGCATTATTCGTTTGTCTGTATATTTCCTTATTCTTATTTACAAAAATTTCATCATGCATTTGAGAGCCTTTAAGAGACGCAGATTCCGTTCCTGCCCCTATTTCTACAGCTTTTACGGCGGGAATACTCATTACCGCTTGAGCAAGTCTCCCATCTAATGTACAATCCCAGTGCACATAAGAGCCGAGCCCTACTGGGAGATTCCCGAATATAACCTCAAATTTACCCCCCAATGTATCGCCTTGTTCAAAAGCTTCATCAATAGCAATGTGCATGCGATCGGTTGTCAGTTCATCAGCACACATAACATCCGATTTTTCGGCTTTTTCTTTTATTAAAGTGTATGTTTTAGGATAAAAATCCAGCTTTGCATTACCGATTTGAACTACATGGCAAAATCCTACAATTCCGAATTCTTTTAGTATTTGTTTTGCTACAGAACCGACAGCAACTTCAATAGCTGTTTTTCTGGCGCTGGAACGTTCAAGAACATCCCTTAAATCACGCAGATTGTATTTTATTGCGCCGGCATAATCGGCATGCCCGGGACGAACTTTTGTAAAAGATTTTTCTTCAATTTTTTTTAACGTTTCTTCGGTAGGATAATCATATCCTGTAACAGACATTACGTCTTCCCAGTTAGCATAATCTTTGTTTTTTATTTCCAAACAAACAGGAGCTCCCGTCGTTTTACCTAAACGAATACCGGATTTTATTTCAACGGTATCCGCTTCAATCTTCATACGCTCGCCTCTGCCATATCCTGTTTGACGTCGTCTCAAATCGTTATTAATTATTTCAGCTTTTATCCTTATACCCGCAGGTATACCCTCAATTATGGCATTTAAACATTTGCCGTGACTCTCTCCCGAAGTCAAAAATCTAAATTTCTTCATCGTCATAGATTAATTATATAAAATAATAAAAATTTACACAACAACAGACATCGACAAAATCGATGTCTGTTATTTTAGCTTAAAATAACTACAGATCAGAAAATGCCGGTGATGGCTGGATATTGTGATGAACTCTGTCAAACTCATCCCTTGATGGATCTAAGTAACCCCAGAAAGCTTTCCAACCACGAACAAAACCATTTTGATCTCTGCTGTACAATGTTTCAGGGGCTTTTCCATTCGCTCTATTCTTTAAAATCAGAACGTCTTCAGCCGTCAACTGAGAATACCCTGCATTCATAAGATACTCTGCATCAGTAACCTGGCCAGGTGTCACCGCTGACATAGCCGGCATTACTGCTAAAACTGATAATAACAAACTTAATAAAATAACTCTTCTTTTCATAACACCCATTCTTATTTAACTGAACTATACGATTTCATTATAATATTTTCTAACGAATTAATCAAGTCGGATTCCGGAACTCTTGCAACAATTTCTCCTTTTTTAAATATATATCCTTCTCCGATTGCTCCTGCTATTCCAAAATCGGCATGTTTTGCTTCACCAGGACCATTTACCGGGCAGCCCATAACGGCTATTGTTATAGGCAAATCCATATTTTTAAATCTGTCCTCTACTTTTTTTGCTAAACCTATCAAATCTATTTGAGTTCTGCCGCATGTCGGGCAAGATATAAAATTTATGCCATGTTGCCTTAAGCCCATAGCCTTCAGAATTCCAAAACCGGCATATACTTCTTCAACAGGATTTTCCGTTAATGATACACGAATAGTGTCTCCAATGCCCTGTGCTAACAATGTCCCAAGTCCTATTGATGATTTTATCAATCCGGATTTTAGCGTTCCCGCTTCAGTCACTCCGAGATGAAGGGGGTAATCAATTATAGAAGAAACTTTTTGATACGCTTCAATTGTTGTCATCACATCCGATGATTTTAGAGACAATTTTATATCATAAAAGTTCAAGTCTTCAAGGATTTCAATATGCCTCAAAGCACTTTTAATCATTTTGTCTGCAAGCGGTATATCCTGAGATGCAAATTCTTTTTCAAGAGAACCTGCATTAATCCCTATTCTTATTGGAATATCATGTGCTTTTGCTTCTTTTACAACTTTTATAGTATGCTCTCTGTTTCCTATGTTGCCAGGGTTAATTCTTAAGGCATGTATACCGTTTTCAATGCATTGAAGAGCCAATCTGTAATCAAAATGTATATCCGCTACGACAGGTAAAGGTGATTTTTTAACTATATCTTTTATTGCTGTGGCAGCGTCTTTATTAAGAACAGCAAGTCTAATAATTTCGCACCCTGCACATGCCAATTCTTCTATTTGATTCAGGGTTGCAGTAATATCTCTTGTATCAGTATTGCACATGGATTGAACACTAATTGGTGCATCACCGCCGATTTTAACATTACCTATTGATATTTGTTTGGATTTACGTCTTATTATCATGCTATAATTATACCACTATAAAGATTTATTCTGTAATTTTGAAGGAGTTGCTATGAAAATTGCTGTTATATCGGATATACATGGAAATATGGAAGCATTATCAGCGGTGCTTGAAGATATAAAAAATAATGATTGTGACAAAATATTTTGCCTTGGCGATTATGCAATGGCAGGACCTGAGCCTGCAAAAACAATAAACAAATTTATTGAGCTGAGAAAAATTACTGATATTACCATGATTCAGGGAAATACCGACTTAATGATAGCAGATTATTCGGATGAACTTTATAGTGCGGTAAAAAACAGTGCACCTGTTATGGCAAATGCCTTAAGAAATGACGTAGAACTTCTATCTGATGAACAAAAAACATTTTTAAAAAATCTGCCGGCTCAGATAAAAATGGAAGTTGAAGGTGTAAAAATTCTTCTTGTTCACGGTTCGCCCAGAAAAAATAATGAAAATATACTTCCGGATATGCCTTTAATTGAAGTAGAAAAGATGCTTGAAAATGTAGATGAAGATTTAGTTCTTTGCGGACATACTCATATGCCTTGCGGTTTTCAAACTTCAAAATCCCAAACAGTTGTAAATGTCGGTAGTGTCGGCCGTCCGTTTACAGAAAATCCTGATTCATGTTATCTTATTTTGACTGTTAATAATGGGAAATGCCTATTTGAACATAGATTTATAAAATATGACAAAGAAACTGCTTCCAAAAAAATGTTGAAAAGAGAGTTTGAAGGAGTGGAAAAACTTGCACAAACTCTGCTTAATCCAAAAGAAAGGCATTTTTAATTCATAATATTTAAATCATTTAACCGATTCAGCGCAAATGCTTTACAAATATTAAGTTTTGTTAACTTAAATTTTTCAAGCTATTACTAACTTTTAGTATTTTTACTCTCATCGCAATTAATATGTTTTACCTCACAAAAGGCAATTTTTGGGAAGAAAAAAACTTTATATATATAAGGTTAATTTAAAGGTATACGAAAGGTTAGGTATTTTATGGTTTATCCTGTAGATTCTTTAGGTATTGCAAATGATTCAGCTTTTTGGGCAGCATACAATACTCCGAATCCGTTGGCATTCAGAGGAGGGCGACAGTCTGTTGATACGACTTCAACAGTGCCCACATCGCCAAGTACTAACATTGTTGTGGAGGAGAAAAAAAACAGCAGAGCCAGATGGGTACTTGGGAGCTTGTTCACAATCGGTGCAGCGGCATTCTGCATAGCAGCACATAAAAAAGGTCCTGAGGGTGCTAAATTCTTCCAAAGAATTGGTGAAGGAGCAAAGACTATAATCAGAAACGGCAGGAACAGATTTATTCCTGAACATCCGACTGTTTCAAAAGAAGGCGATAAAGTTGTAATGCGATTCGCAGGTGAGAAAAATCGAATGAATAGTACAAAAGCAGCTACAGAATTGAGTAAAATAGGCGAATCTTACACTCCAAATAAATTATCTGATATTGCAGAAAAGGTAGCCGGAGATGGAGATGGCATTGTCAGAAAACTGCAGGCAGGCAATGAAGTAAGAGCATTTGATTTTACACATGATGCCGGAGAAGGCAAAAAATATTTCGTCGGTGCAGAATCCAAAAATTCAGGGAATTATCGTATATTTGAGATAATGTCTGATGGTACAAAGGCAGATGTTACTAAAACACTTGAAAAAGACAATGCTGAAGCCTTCAAAGCTATACAGGGTAAGATTAGGAGTTATCGAATCGGTGAAGGGAATTTGGCTGAATTAGACAATGTTTATATTAGAACAACAAATCCGACAACAGGTTTAGTAACTCAAACCAAGTACAGCGGTTTAGAAAAAGACGGCGAACTATTGCATGCTACATCAGACAAGTTCGGACTCGGAAGTGACAAGGTAGATGCTTATCTTGCTGACCATGAAGGCGCAAAGAAAATTATCGATGCCGTTAAAGACGACAAGACAAATGACTTAAAAGTTGCTTTTGCAGAAAGAGTAGTCCCTGAAATAGGTACATTCAAACTTGATAAAAACGGTCATATCGTAGAAATTATTGAAAATGGAAAGACTAAGCCTATAAAACCAGGTGACGATAGGTTCAAAGCATTAATGCAACGTGCTAAAGATACTGACCATTCGTTTGATAAAATATCAAATGACAGGACTAAATGGACAAAAACAAGATACTATGCGTAATAAATATAAATAAAATATCAACTGATACATAGGGGAACCGTAAACTACGGATTCCCTTTTTTATATGTTTATAATTGCCACATTTTCAATATGGTATGTATGCGGAAACATATCAAACGGCTGAACAGATTCAATTTTGCATCCATGTTCAACAAGATATTTTAAATCTCTTGCCAGAGTTGACGGATTGCATGATACGTATATTATTTTGCTTTTAGTAAGTTTCAATGCATAATCTAAACTCTCTTTTGTGCAGCCTTTCCTGGGTGGATCCAAAATGGTTATATCAAAATGACGTCCTTTAGTACTTATTTCTTGTTCAAAGAACTTTCCGGCATCTATATTATTTAGTTCAATATTATTTATTCCATTTTCTTTAATTATTCCATGCGCTAAATCAACTGATGATTTCACTTCTTCTACACTCACAACTTTTTGTGCAATATCAGAAAGGCAAATTCCAAAAGCGGTAATTCCTGCATAGGCATCAAGAATAATAGGTTTTTTAAAATTATTTGAAATATATTTTTTTACGTATTCAAAAATATTATTTGCACTTAGTGGATTTACTTGAAAAAAAGTATCTGCCCCAACTTTGAAAATTTTATCGCACAATTT